>JBFWJB010000005.1:0-25571 GCA_050253435.1 Rhodospirillaceae bacterium | reverse complement strand
ATCACCCTGATCAGCATGTACATCTTCATGCCGATCGCCTTCGGGGTGAAGGTCTGATCCTTCCCGGCCGAACGACCCGACAGCCCCGCCGTCCGCAAGGACGGCGGGGTTTTTCTTGACCGGCGGGGCGCGATGTTTCCCGTCCGGAGAGGGTGGGGCGGCGCCCTGCCCGGAGGGATGGGTTCGGGCAGGATATTTATGGCTATTTTAGGGCAAAAAAGTGGCCTGAGAGTGGCAAATCCGGAATGCGGCCCGTATGCCATAAAAAAGCCTTTATTTAGACATAACTTTGTTTTCGAATTATTCTAAAAATCAAAACGATCCGCCCGCACTCCCTCGCATCACCGCATTAACACGCTGTTATAAATAGATAAATTTTAGCATTTTGGATTCAATCTGCTGTGGGATCGGCGCGGAAATTATCTTTTTCTTGGGTTGACGTCGAAAAACACGAACCCGATCAACGAGCTAGACCGGAAATCGTCAAGGTAAGGCGGATATTGTCTTTCTTGATGTCAAGAACAGGGCGGAAAAGCTCTTGCGATCTGGCCGGTTTCTGGTAATCCGTCATTCTGACGTGGTTCTGGCAAATTCGTGAGAAATGGCTCGCGAAGATGGCACGTCGTTCCAATTATTATGTTGGGGGAAAACATGACGACTTCGTCCAGCGCAGGCGCCCCGGCGGATGCCGGGCTTACCGCCGACCGCAAGAAGGAAATCATTGGTTTGTTCTTGGGTGTGGCCTTCCTGCTCTACACCCTGTTTACCACTCCGCCGCAGGGCATTGCCGTTCCTGCATGGAAGACCATCGGCGTTACCGGCATGATGGCGATCTGGTGGATGCTGGAGGCGATTCCGATCGCCGTTACTGCTCTCGTTCCGTTGGTTCTGTTCCCCTGGCTCGGCGTTATGGGCGCCAAGCAGGTGGCGCCGAACTACGCGCAGGACCTGATCTGGCTGTTCGTCGGCGGCTTCGCGCTCGCCTACGCCATGGAAACCTGGAACCTGCACCGCCGCATTTCGCTGCTGGTGCTCAAGGTTTGCGGCACCAACCCGAAGATGCTGATCCTCGGCTTCATGATCTCCACCGGCTTCCTCTCCGCGTGGATGTCCAACACCGCTTGCGCGGCGCTGATGATGCCGATCGGCATGGCCATCGTGAAGATGGTGCAGGAAGGCGAAGGCCGCTCCGAAGTGGAGAAGAAGGCTGCGATCAACTTCGGCATCTGCGTGATGCTCGGCATCGCCTTCTCCGCCTCCATGGGCGGCATGGCCACCCTGATCGGCACCCCGCCCAACGCGGTGATGGCCGGCCAGGTCGAAAAGATGACCGGCACCGGTGTGCCGTTCGCCAACTTCATGATGGTCGGCACGCCGATCGGCGTCGCGATGCTGGCGATCTCCTGGTGGACGCTCCCGATGTTCTTCCCGATGAAGGCGCTCGACCTGTCGCACGCCGGCGCGATCGTCGATGAAGAGCTGGAGAAGCTCGGCCCGATGAGCCGGGGCGAGACTCTCACCACCATCCTGTTCGTCGCCACCGCTCTCGCGTGGATCCTGCGTCCGCAGCTGGTCGGCCTGCTGCCGTCGATCAACGTCGGCGGAAAGATGGTGCCGCTCAAGAGCTTCATCACCGACTCCACCATCGGCATGACCTCCCTGCTGCTCTGCTTCCTGGTCCCCGTGGACTTCAAGAAGGGCCGGATGATCCTGGACAACAGCCTGTTCTCCAAGGGTATTCCGTGGGACGCCATCCTGCTGTTCGGCGGCGGGTTCGCCCTCGGCGGCGCGCTGACCAAGGCTGGTGTGACCACCTACGTGGCCGAGCAGATGAAGTCCATGGCCGGCATGAGCTCGATCATCATGATGGGCGTGCTCGCGCTGGTCGCCATGCTGCTCACCCAAATGACCTCCAACACCGCGGTGGCCGCGACCTTCGTGCCGCTCGCCATCTCCATCGCCCAGGGCCTCGGCGTTTCGCCGCTGACCCTGGCGATTCCGGTGGCTCTGGGCGCGTCGCTGGCCTTCTCGCTGCCGGTGGCCACCCCGCCGAACGCCATCGTGTTCGGCTCCGGTCTGATCCGCGTGCCCGACATGTTCAAGTCCGGCATGACCTACAACCTCATCGGCATCGTGATTTCCATCGCCGTGATGGCGGTGATGATGCCGATCGCCTTCGGCGTGAAGGTCTGATCCTTCCCACCCGAACGACCCGACAGCCCCGCCGTCCGCAAGGACGGCGGGGTTCTTCTATGGGCGAAACGGAAGATTGCGTCAGTCGCGCGCGGCCTCGGCCTGGGCGGAGCGCAGGCGCTTGATCTGCGCGGAGGAAAGGGACTGCTGCGGCAGGGCGGCGGCGCCGCTCAGCGGGTCGACCTGGCGGCCGCCCGCGTAGACCTCGTAATAGAGGTGGTTGCCGGTGGCGAGCCCGGAGCGTCCGACATAGCCGATCACCTGGCCCTGGCGCACGTGCGCGCCGCGTTTGAGCCCGGCGGCGAAGCCCTGCAGGTGGGCGTAAAGCGTCTCGATGCCGCCGCCGTGGGCGAGGCGGATGAGACGTCCGTAGTTGCCGCGCCGTCCGGTGAACTCCACCGTGCCGTCGGCGGTGGCGAGCACCGGAGTTCCGGCGGGGGCGGAGAAGTCCACGCCCTTGTGAAACTGCGGGCGCTTCAGCACCGGGTGGATGCGCCAGCCCCAGGGCGAGGTCAGGTGTCCGCCGGGCACCGGCTCGCCCTTGGGCAGTTCGATCACGCCGCGGCCGGAGGGGGCGACGAAGGCGGCGATGCCGCGCTGCACCGCATAGCGGGCGAGGCGGTGTTCGCGCCCCGCGGTATCGGTGAGCGCGATGCGCACCAGCGCCGCGTCGCCGGCATCGGGCGCGGAGGACGCGGCATAGACGATGCGGAAGCGGGTTCCCGCGCCGGGATTGTTCGGCATGTCGGGGTCGAAGGCGAGCGCCTCGGCGATGTCGTCGATCACCGCGGGCGGCAGGCCGATGTCGGCAAGCGTGGCGGCGAGGTCCGGTCCGGCGGTGCCGCGCACCGAGCGCATCGCGCGGCGGCCCTCGTGCAGCGGCTCGCCGAAGGCGGCGGCATAGGCGCCGTCGCCGCGCGCCACCAGGGTGACGTCGGCGTGCGGGCCGGTTTCGTAATGCAGGGAGCGGAGGGAGGGCGCGCCGGAAGAGGCGCGGCCAAGGCCGACGGCGATGCGGTCGCCCGCGCGCGGCGGGCGCGGCGCGGCCCCGGCAAGGGCGGCCTGCAGGGCGTCGCGGTCCTCCCGCGAGACGCCGAGGCGGGCAAGCAGGCGGTCCAGGGTTTCGCCGTGCTGCAGAGTGAGCACCTGCGGCGCGGCGGCGGCGGCGGCCGGGCGCTCCGGATTGGCGTGCGCCGCCGGGGCCGCCGCGGCGAGCGCGAGCGCGGCGCAGGCGAGCAGGAGCCCGCGCCTCATCGCCGCCCCCACGCGGGGGCAACGGCGTGCCGGCTGTCGGGGGACGATATGCTCATCGGCGACTCACTCTGACAAACCAGGAAACTGTGAAAACGGCGCAGCGGGCGCACGGTCACGACAACGGGCCGCCGCAGAACGGGCAGACGGCGCGCGCCATCGCGGCTTCGCGTTCGGCGTCGGAAAGGCCCTTGCCGCGCAGATAGGCGTCGATGCGCGCGCGCAGCTCGGCGTGCTCGGCCACCGCCTTGCAGGCGGGATCGGAAGCGGTGCAGGACTGCTCGGAAAAGGCGTGCGCCGCGACGGGCGCGGCGAGCATGCCGAGGCTCCCGGCAATCGTGGAAGACAGGAACATGCGGCGGTTCATCGTCTCCCCCTCGTCTGAAGTTGCTGTCCCGTCAGTGATACCCTCCGGGTGGGGGCGGCGCAAGCCCGCAAGTGGGGCGGAAATCGGGCGCTTCAGGCCGCCGCCGCGGCCAGCGCGCGGCTGATGCGGCGCAGCGCGGCGCGCACCCGCGCGTCGCCGATGCCGCCGAAACTCGCCGCGAGGTCGGCGAACTCCCGCTCCGTCGCGGCGGGGCAGGCCGCGGGCGCGGGCTGGCCGACGCCGGCGAACAGCGCCTCCACCGGAATGCCGAGAACGCTGCAGACTTCCCAGATGCGGGAGGCGGAGATGCGGTTGTGGCCGCTTTCGTACTTCTGCACCTGCTGGAAGGTGATGCCGAGCGCGGCGGCGAGGCGGTCCTGGCTCAGCCCGGCGGCAAGGCGGCAGGCGCGCAGGCGGCGGCCGACCGCGACATCGACCGGGTGGGGGCCGCAACTTTTGGCGGAACGGGCCATGATCTGCCTGTGCAAGTTGTTGGCGACAGCTTCCGACCTTAGGCCGCGGCTGCGGCGGCGTCAACGGAAAAATAGGGGAAAAATCCCCTGAATTTCCCCGCAGCGTCAGAGCCCCGCCATGTCGTTGAAAGTGAGGATCTTGTGCAGGCGCGAAACGATACCGCGGCCCAGTACTTCCTGCCACGGCGGGTTGAAGCGCAACAGCGTCACCGTCGCCTCGTCGCGCGCGGCGAGGCGGGCGACGCAGGCCTGGTCCAGGGCGTCGGGGGCGATGCGGAACACCGCAAGCACGTAGTCGCCGACGCGCGGCGGGCGCTCCGCCGAAACGTAGACCAGTTCCCCGGTCTCGAAGCGCGGCGCCATGCGGTCGTCGGCGATGAAGAAGGCATAGACGCCGCGCGCCCCGGTCAACCCCGCCGGGCGGTTGACGTATTCCACCGCCGACTCCTCCAGGCGCAGGGCGCCGCCGCCGTCCGCTGCGGCGTCCTCGATGCGGTTGGCGCGGAACACCGGCACGTCGCGCGGCGCGCCGGCGGCGGCGGTTCCGCCGCCGAGCAGCCACGCCTCGGTGGTCTGCAGCGCCGCGGCGAGGCGGGCGATGGTGTCGGCGCGGGGGTGGCGGACGCGGCCGTTGAGGATGTCGCGGATCGCGTCGCCGCGGCCGAACGCCGCCACCGAGGCGGCGTGCGCGGAAAGCCCGAGGGCGGTCAGGCGGTCCTGGATGCGGCGGGCGATGTCGCTCATCGGTGCGGTCCGGAGCAGGAAAGGCGGAGTCCCGGTGCGGGATGCCGGGGAATTGTGCCGGGGATTTCCCCCGGCGTCCAGTCAGGAGTCGCGGCGCGGCGTCATCAGGGAAAGGGGAACGTCGGTGGCTTCGATCGTCACCGGCAGGGGGCCCGCCGCGTCGCCGTCGGCCTGCAGGCAGCCCACGCCGGAAACCGCAATGCGCCGCGCCGAGGTGAGCCGCACCTCCGGCGCGGCGGCAAGGCGGCCCAACATCAGGCGCAGGCCCTGGGGGAACACCCGCCAGCCTCCGGCGCGGGCGAGCAGCACCACCTGCAGCCACGGCTCGGAGAGGTCGGCCGCGGGCGCCAGAACATAGGGCCCGCCATAGCGGCGGCCGTTGCACGCCACCACGCTCTGCGCCGCGAACTCCGCGCCGTCCGCGCTGACCGCAAGCTCCGGGCTGCGTCCGGCGGCGGCGCGGCGCAGCGTCTGCCAGACGTAGGCCCCCTTGCCGAGAAGCCGTTTCAGACGCGGCGTCACCGCCGCCACCACCGCGGCGTCGAAGCCCGCGCCCGCCATCATCAGGAAGTGGCGGTCCGGCGCGCCGTCGCGGCGGATGCGGCCGGGGTGCACGGTGCGCGGCGCGCCCGCAAGCAGCACCCGCGCGATTCCCGCCGCATCCTCCGGCAGGCCGATTTCGTGCGCCAGCACGTTGGCGGTCCCCAGCGGGATGAGGCCGAGGCGGAAGGCATCCCGCGCCGGATTGGCGATCAGGCCGTTGACCACTTCGGCCAGCGTGCCGTCGCCGCCCGCAGCGACGATCAGCCCGTCGGCGGGGGGCGCGGCGGCGGCGGCGATCGCCTCGGCGTCTCCGGCGTGGGCGGTGGGCCGCAGCTCCACCGCAGCGCCCGCGGCGGCAAGCTCCGCCAGCACCCGGTCGAGGCGGGAGCGGCGGCGGCGTCCGGCGGTGGGATTGAAGATCACGAGCATCGGGCGGAGGAATCCTTCACGAAAGCGGCATCGAAGTCGAGTCGCGTTACTGAAATATACATTGGATATGAAATTACGGTTTCATTTAAGTGAAACAAATATGAAATGCGGTTTTATCTTGGTCAAAACAGTGGAAGGTAGGGGCAACTTGGAATAATAGTCGCCGCAACGCCGCGCCGCGCGCACCACGGATGTCAGGAACCTCCATGATCGCGATGGAAAACACCCTCACCTTTCGCTATCGCGCCATCTGGATTTCCGACGTTCATCTCGGCACACGCGGCTCCAAGGCGGAATACCTTCTGGATTTCCTCAAGCGCACCGAGAGCGACACCCTCTACCTCGTCGGCGACATCCTCGACGGCTGGCGCCTGCGCAAGGCGTGGTACTGGCCGCAGCCGCACAACGACGTGCTGCAGAAGATCCTCCGCAAAGCGCGCAAGGGCACCCGGGTGGTGATGATCCCCGGCAATCACGACGAATTCCTGCGCGGCTACACCGGCCTCGAATTCGGGCGCATCCCGATCCACAAGCACGCCATCCACGAGGCCGCCGACGGCCGCAAGTTCCTGGTGGTGCACGGCGACGAGTTCGACGGCATCGTCACCTACGCCAAGTGGCTGGCGCTCCTCGGCGATACCGCCTACACCCTGGCGCTGCTGTGCAACCGTTGGTTCAACGCGGGCCGCCGCCGCCTCGGCCTGCCCTACTGGTCGCTCTCGGCCTACCTCAAGCACCGGGTGAAGAACGCGGTCACCTTCATCGTCAACTTCGAGACCGCGATGGCCGAAGTGGCGAAGAAGCGCGGGCTCTCCGGCGTCATCTGCGGCCACATCCACCACGCCGAGATGCGGCAGATCGGCGACATCCTCTACTGCAACGACGGCGACTGGGTGGAGAGCTGCACCGCGCTGGTGGAGCACTTCGACGGGCGCTTCGAGATCGTGCACTGGCTCGAAGGCGGCGGCCGCGAGCTGGCCATCCGCGACGGCCTGCTCGCGGCCCCGGCGACGCCGGTGCGTCTGCCCGAACGGCAAACGGAAAAGGTGTAGCCCATGCGCATCGTGGTGGTGACCGACGCCTGGTATCCCCAGGTCAACGGCGTGGTGCGGACCTACGAGACGGTCGCCCGCCTGCTGGAGGCGGAAGGCCATCCGGTCTCCTTCATCACGCCGCAGCAGTTCCGCTCCATCCCCTGCCCGACATACCCGGAAATCCGCCTCGCCATCGGCGCGCGGCGCAAGGTCGCCCGCCTCATCGAGGCGGCGCAGCCCGCCTGCATCCATATCGCCACCGAGGGGCCGCTGGGGCTTGCCGCGCGCGCCTATTGCCGCCGCCGCAAGCTGCCGTTCACCACCTCGTTCCACACCAAGTTTCCGGAATACGTGCACGCCCGCACCCGCCTGCCGGTGCGTTGGGGCTATGCCGCGGTGCGCTGGTTCCACAAGCCCTCGCGCGCGGTGATGGTCGCCACCGACGGCATCGAGGCGGAGCTTTCCGCCTGGGGGGTGGGCAGCATCCGCCGCTGGACGCGCGGCGTCGATACCGAGCTCTTCCGCCCGCGCGACAAGGCGCTGTTCGACCACTTGGCCCGCCCGGTCAGCCTCTACGTCGGGCGCGTCGCGGTGGAAAAGAACATCGAGGCGTTCCTCGCCCTCGACCTGCCGGGCACCAAGGTGGTGGTCGGCGACGGGCCGCAGCGCCCGGACCTGGAAAAGCGCTTCCCCACCGCGGTGTTCGTCGGCGCCCGGGCGGGGGAGGACCTCGCCCGTCACTACGCCGCCGCCGACGTCTTCGTCTTCCCCAGCCGCACCGACACCTTCGGCCTGGTGCTGCTGGAGGCGCTCGCCTCCGGCATTCCGGTGGCGGCCTATCCGGTGCCGGGGCCGCAGGACGTGCTCAACGGCAGCAGGGTCGGCATCATGGACGAAGACCTGGGCCGCGCGGCGCAGGCGGCGCTCGCCATCCCCGCCGCGGAGTGCCGCGACTTCGCCCTCTCCCGCAGTTGGGCGGCCAGCGCCGAACAGTTCCTCGCCAACCTCTCCCCCTTCGACCCGGCCGAGGCTTTCCCTCAGCTGGAAGAAGCCGGAGCGTCTAAAACTTCGCGGAGGGACTCGTCCCTCCGCACCTCCCCTTAGTTTTGGTTTTTGCGCGTAGCGCCATAAGCCTGCGGCGGTTGCGACAAAGCTGTCGCTTGCCGCTGCGCGGCGAAAAATAAGTTATGGGGTGCGCGAGGGGTCCAAGACCCCTCGCAACGTTTTGGTTTTACAAAGCGGCCCCCGGCAGCGTTTGTCTTGCATCCGCAGCGTGTCTCGCGCATCTTCGCCCCACCGGGGTATTTTTCCGTTGGCCTGAAGCATGTCGTGGATCAAGGACGTCACGCGCGGACCCGCCGCGCAGGAAGCCGTCAACTGGCTGGCCGCGCAGTATGCGCGTCTGGTGTGGTTGACCGGGCGCGCGGGCGCGGTCGGCGTGGAGCACCGCGAGGCGGCGCATGCGGCGATGGGCGGCGCGGCGATCTATGCCTTCTGGCACGCGCGGCTGCCGCTGATGTGGGCGTTTCCCGGCGTGGTGCGGGGGCGCACTCATGTGCTGATTTCGGCGCACCGCGACGGCCGGCTGATCGCGCGGGTGATGGAGCGGTTGGGCCTGCACGTGGTCACCGGGTCGAAGTCCAAGGGCGGGGCGCAGGCGCTGTTGGGGATGATCCGTCTGTTGAAGCGCGGAGAGTGCATCGGCATCACTCCGGATGGGCCGCGCGGCCCGCGCATGCGGGTGCAGATGGGCACCATCGCGCTGGCCCGCGCCTCGGGCGCGCCGATTCTGCCGATCACCTTTTCGACGCGGCGCTGCCGTTTTCTCGGCTCGTGGGACCGCATGCAGATGCCGCTGCCGTTCAGCCGCGGCGTCTACGTGTTCGGCGAGCCGCTGGTGGTGCCGCGCGAGGCGGAGAACCTGGAGGCCTACCGCCTGCTGCTGGAAGAGCGCCTGAACGCGATCACCGCGGAGGCCGACCGCCTGATGGGGCATCCGCCGGTGCCGCCCGCCGACCCCGGCGACGTGAAGGGGGCGAAGCGATGATTCTGCCCCTCTACCGCGGCGCCACCCGGCTGCTTGCGCCGTTCGTGCAGGCGTTCCTCGGCCGCCGCCGGGTGCACGGCAAGGAATCCGCCGACCGCTTCCCCGAGCGCATGGGCCTCGCCTCGGCGGAGCGCCCCGCCGGGCCGGTGGTGTGGCTGCACGCCGCGAGCGTGGGCGAGGCGATCTCGCTGCTGCCGCTGATCGAGGCGATCGGCGAGGGCTGGCCGGGGGTGACGCAGATGCTCACCACCGGCACCGTGACCTCGGCGGAGATGATGGGCCGCCGCCTGCCGCGCAACGCCATCCACCAGTTCGTGCCGGTGGACCTGCCGAAGTACGTGGAGCGTTTTCTCGGCCACTGGCGGCCGGGCCTGGCGATCTGGGCGGAAAGCGAGATCTGGCCCAATCTCCTCACCGCGACGCAGCAGTCGGGCTGCGCGCTGGCGCTGGTCAACGGGCGGATGAGCCCGCGGTCGTTCGCGCGCTGGCGGCTGTTCCCCGCCACCGCGCGGCGGCTGTTCGGCGCGTTCGACGTGGTGTTCGGCCAGACCGAGGACGATGCGGAGCGCCTGCGCACCCTCGGCGCGGCGGGGGCCTCCTGCGTCGGCAACCTCAAGTTCGCGGCGCCGCCCTTGCCCGCCGACGCCACGGCGCTCACCGAGCTGGTTGCCGCCATCGGGCAGCGCCCGGCGTGGATGGCGGCGAGCACCCACCCCGGCGAGGATGCCTCCGCCGGACGGGTGCACCGCCGCCTGCGCGGCGACGCCCCCGGCCTGCTGACCCTGGTTGCGCCGCGCCACGCCTCGCGCGGCGACGAGGCGGAGGCGGAGCTTCTCGGCCTCGGGCTTTCGGTGCGCCGCCGTTCGCGCGGCGAGCTGCCGGAGGCGGGCACCGACGTCTACCTGTGCGACACCATGGGCGAGATGGGGGTGTTCTACCGCGCCGTGCCGGTGGTGGCGATGGGCAAGTCGTGGATCGGCCAGGGCGGGCAGAACCCGCTGGAACCGGCGCGCCTGGGCTGCGCCGTGCTGCTCGGCCCTTACATGGACAACTTCCGCATCATGGCGGAGCGCATGGTCGAGGCGGGCGCGGCGGCGCGCTTCGACGACGAGGAGGGGCTCGCCCTCGCGGTGGCGGGGATGCTGAGCGCTCTCGACCGCTGCCGCAAGATGGCCGACGCCGGGGCCGCCTTCGCGGTGGCGGAGGCGGGCAGCGTCGCCCGTGTCGTCGCGGGCCTGACGCCGCTGCTCGACCGCCTGGAGGGCGGGCGATGACGCCCCCGGATTTCTGGATCGAGGGCGGCCCGATCGCCCGCCTGCTGGAGCCTCTGGGCGGGCTGGTGGCGCTGGCCGGGTGGCTGCGCCGCGCCGTGACCACGCCCTGGCGCGCGCCGGTGCCGGTGTTCTGCGTCGGCAACATCACCGTCGGCGGCGCGGGCAAGACCCCGGTGGCGCTGTGGCTCGGGCGCTTTCTCGCCGCCGAGGGGTGCAAGCCCGCTTATCTCTCGCGCGGCTACGGCGGCTCCGCCGCCGGGCCGCTTCTGGTGGACCCGGACATCCACGACGCCGAGACGGTGGGCGACGAGCCGCTGCTGCTCGCCGCGGTCGCGCCGACCTGGGTGGGGGCGGACCGCGTCGCCTCCGCCAAGGCGGCGGTGGCCGCCGGGGCCGGCTGCCTGATCCTCGACGACGGCTTCCAAAATCCGCGCCTCGCCAAGACCCTTTCCCTCGTCGTGGTCGACGGCGCGGTCGGCTTCGGCAACGGCAAGGTGATGCCCGCCGGGCCCTGCCGCGAGCCGGTGCGCGTCGGCCTCGCCCGCGCCGACGCGGTGGTGCTGATCGGCGCGGATGCGCAAAACCTCGCGCCGCGCCTGGGCAAGCGCCTGCCGGTGTTCGCCGCCAGCCTCGCGCCGCGCGCGGATGCGGCGCAGGCCTTCGCAGGCCGTGAGGTGGTGGCCTTCGCCGGCATCGGCCGTCCGGAGAAGTTTTTCGCGACGCTTACCGCCCTTGGGGCGAAGGTGGTGCGCCGCTTCGCCTTCGACGATCATCACCCCTACAGCCAGGCCGACATCCAGCCGATCCTCGACGAGGCCTATCGCCGACGCGACATTCCGGTGACCACCGAGAAGGACGCGATGCGCCTGCCGCCGGACCAGCGCCAGCAGGTGGACGTGCTGGCGGTGGAGATCGCCTGGGACGACCCGGAGCCGCCGCAGCGCCTGCTGCGCGCCGCCCTGGACCGCTGAGGAGGCCGCGATGTCCCATTGGTTCGCCCGCCATATCCTCGACCCGCTCACAGCTGGTCTCGCCGCGCTGGTCTATCACGGCGTGCGCCTGCTGCCGGTGGACGCCGCCTCGGCGCTCGGCGGGCGGCTGGCGCGGCTGATCGGCCCGCTGCTGCCGCTGCAGCGGGTGGCGCGGGAGAACCTCACCGCCGCCTTCCCCGAAAAGACGGAAGCGGAGATCGCAAACATCCTCTCCGGGATGTGGGACAACCTCGGGCGCACCTTCTTCGAGATGCCGCACATCGTGCATATGGTCGAGCAGGACCGGGTGGACATCGTCGGCATGGAGCACGTCGAGGCCCTGCGCGACGACGGCCTGCCCGGCCTGTTCTGGAGCGCGCATACCGGCAACTGGGAGCTCGTCAGCGTCAGCGCGCGCGTCGCCGGCATGCCGCTGCACCGCATCTACCGCCGCGCCAACAATCCCCGCATCGAGGGGCTGTTCCGCGAAAGCCGTGAGTTCATCGAGGGCGAACTGCTGCCCAAGGGCGCGGCGGGGGCGAAACGCGCCATGGTCCTCTTGAAGAAGGGCGGGCACCTCGCGATGATGCTGGACCAGAAGATGAACGACGGCATCGCGGTGCCGTTTTTCGGCCGCGACGCGATGACCGCGCCCGCGCTGGCCGCCTTCGCCCTGCGCTACGGTTGCCCGATCGTGCCGACGCGCACCATCCGCACCGGAGGCGCGCATTTCCGTATCGAGTTCTACCCCCCATATACCGTCGAGGACACCGGCGACCGCGCCGCCGACGAATACGCGGCGATGCTGCGGGTCAACCGCACGCTCGAAGCCTGGATCCGCGAGTATCCGGAGCAGTGGCTGTGGGTCCATCGCCGCTGGCCGAAGACGCCGCGCTAGAAAGCTTAAGGAGACGCGCCATGGTCGCTCTGTCGCCGCCGCTCGGACCGTTCGGAATCCCCGCCCCCGATTTTTTGCTGCCGGATGCGGTCTCCGGCGAAAGCATCAGCCTCGCCGACGTGCGCGGCAACGAGGGCACCGTGGTGATGTTCATCTGCAACCACTGTCCCTATGTGCGCGCGGTGATCGACCGCATCGTGCGCGACGCGCGCGAGCTCATGCCCCTGGGGGTGAAGACGGTGGCGATCATGTCCAACGACGTTTCCGCCTATCCGGAAGACGACCCCGCGGCGATGAAGGCCTTCGCGGCGCGCCACAAGTTTCCCTTCCCCTATCTCTACGACGAATCGCAGGCGGTGGCGCGCGCCTACGGCGCGGTGTGCACGCCGGATTTCTTCGGTTACGACCGGGCGCTCAGGCTGCGCTACCGCGGGCGTCTGGACGCCTCGCGCATGGAGCCAGCGCCCGCCGACGCCAAACGCGAGCTGTTCGAGGCGATGCGCGCCATCGCCGCGGGCAAGGAGGCGGGCGAGCAGCTCCCGAGCCTCGGCTGCTCGATCAAGTGGCGGGGCTGACGGGCTTTTCTCTCCCATGGACTTCGCCGCGAAGTGCCCCTATTGTAGGCGCGGACCGCTCGCGCGGAGGCGTCTGTGCGGGCCGTTTTTCCGTTTTTCCATGCCGGGTTTTCCTGATGTCGCCGAAGTCTCCTGATCTCTACAAGCAAGCCGAAGAAAAGCGCCGCGTCGAACAAGAGGCCGCCGCGCAGAACAGCCTCTTCCGCGAGGTCGACGACGACCTCCGGCACGACCAGATGCTGTCGCTGTGGAAGCGCTACGGCGTCTGGGTGATCGGCGCGGCGGTGGCGGTGGTGCTCGCCGTGGCGGGCTACCAGACCCACAAGTACCTGCAGGAGAGCGAGCGCGCCGAACAGGCCGCCACCTTCGACGCGGCGGAAGCGGCGCTGGCCGCCGCCGACCCGACCAAGGCGATCACCCTGCTTTCCGGGCTGGAGGCCAAGGGCAACGCCGGCTACCGCACGCTCTCGCGGCTGCAGCACGCCGCCATGCTGCTGGACCAGGGCAAGCGCGACGAGGCGCGCGCGCTCATCCAGGCGGTGGGCAAGGATGCGGACGCGCTGCCCGCCTACCGCGACCTCGCGGTGGTGCTGGACGCGCTGGCGGGCATGGACAGCGACGACCCGAAGGCGCTGGAGGCGGCGCTTGCGCCGCTCACCGCCGCCGGGCACCCGTGGCGCCACGTCGCGCTGCAGCTCTCCGCCCTCGCCATGGCGCGCGGCGGCGAGCCGGGCCGCGCCGCCGACGCGCTGAAGGAAATTCTCGACGATCCCGATACCCCGCAGGACCAGCGGGCGATGACCGAGGCGCTGCGCACCGTGTTCGCACGGGACGCCGCGGCGAAGCGAGGGGGCTGAGCATGCGCAAGAGGCTTCTCACGGCGGCGGTGATGCTGGGGGCGCTGCCCCTGCTCGCCGCGTGCGGCGGCGACTGGTTCGGCGAGCCGGAAGGGCCGCCGCTGCCCGGCACACGCATTTCGGTGCTGCTGCACGACACCAAGATTCATCCCGACGCCGAGGCGGCGAAAATCAAAATCGCGCTGCCCAAGCCGCAGCCCAACGCCGACTGGCCGCAGACCGGCGGCCTCTCGCACCACGACATGGAGCACATCGCCATCGGCGCGACTATCGCCCCGGCGTGGAGCGCCTCCATCGGCCAGGGCTCCAGCAGCGACGACCGCCTGATCTCCACCCCGGTGATCGGCGGCGGCACGGTGTTCGCCATGGATTCCCGCGCCCACGTCACCGCCTTCGATGCGAAGGACGGCTCCCGCCTGTGGCGCTTCGACCTCACCCCCGACGACGACGAGGACAGCGTGGTGCGCGGCGGCGGCCTCGCCTACGAGAACGGCCGCCTGTTCGCCGCGACCGGTCTCGGCGAACTGTGGGGGATCGATGCGAAGAGCGGCGGCTTTTATTGGAAGGTGAAGCTGGATGCGCCGCTGCGCGCCGCCCCCACCGTCTATGGCGGCCGCGTCTTCGTGGTCACTGCGAGCAACCGCGTGGCCGCGTTTGCCGCGCGCGACGGCAAGAAGCTGTGGGAATACGTCGGCGCGGAGGAACCCTCGGGCCTCCTCGGTGCGGCGAGCCCGGCGGCGGATTTGGGCGTGCTGGTGGTGGCGATGCGCTCCGGCGCGATCGCGGCGCTGCGCGTCGATAGCGGTTCGCTTCTGTGGGAGGACAGCCTCGCCACCGGGCGGCGCACCTCCGGCCTTTCGGTGCTCGGCGACGTCAAGGCTCCGCCGGTGATCGCCGACGGACGCGTCTACGCCATCGGCAACGCCGGGCTCACCGCCGCCATCGACCTGCGCACCGGCGGCCGGGTGTGGGAAAAGGAATTCGGCGGCGTCGACATGCCGTGGCTCGCTGGGGACTTCCTCTACCTGCTTACCAACAACAACGAGGTGGTGGCGCTGGATGCGAAGCGCGGGCACGTTCTCTGGGTGACGCCGCTTTCCACCTGGAAGAAGCCGGAGAAGCGCAGCGGCCGCATCATCTGGACCGGGCCGGTGCTCGCTTCCGACCGCCTGCTGCTGGCGGGTTCGCACGGCTATGCCCTGTCGATCTCGCCCTATACCGGCAAGGTTCTGGGCTATGCGTCGCTGCCCGACGGCGTGACCGTGCCGCCGGTGGCGGCGGGAGGCACCGTCTACTTCCTTACCGATGGCGGCGACCTGGAAGCCTACCGCTAAGGTTAAAAACTTTCCGGAGGGTCTTCCCTCCGGGGGATTTCCACCCTCAAATCGCCCCACTGGGGCGATTTGTCCCCTGCGGGGACCGGGGTTCCAATACCCTCCGGGCCTCCTCTAATTTTTTCGCCGCGTAGCGGCAAGCGACACCTTCGTTGTAAACGCAGCAAGCCTATGGCGCTTCGCGCGTAAAAAAGAAGGGGGTCTGGGGCATCGCCCCAGGCAGGGTGCGGGGCGGCAGCCCCGCCATCCGATGCCGTAAAGGAGCGGAACCGAAACATGACCCTGACCGTGGCGATCGTGGGCCGGCCCAACGTCGGCAAGTCCACGCTGTTCAACCGCCTGACCGGGCGCCGCTCGGCGATCGTGCACGATCTGCCGGGGGTGACGCGCGACCGCCGCGAAGGCGACGCCCAGGTGGGCGACCTTTTCTTCCGCCTGATCGATACCGCCGGGCTGGAGGACGAAACCGACCTTTCCACCACCGAGGGCCGGATGCGCGCCCAGACCGACACCGCGATGCGCAGCGCCGACGTCATCCTGATGATGGTGGATGCGCGCGCCGGAGTGACGCCCTTGGACGCCCACTTCGCCGACCTGCTGCGCCGCCAGTCGAAGCCGGTGATCCTCGTCGCCAACAAGTGCGAGGGCAAGGTCTCCCAGCCCGGGCTGTTCGAGGCGTTCCGCCTCGGCCTCGGCGATCCGGTGCCGGTTTCCTCCGAACACGGCGAGGGCATGGGCGACCTCTACGAGGCGCTGCGCCCCTATGCCGACGCCGCCAACCCGCCCGCGGACCCCGAGGCCGAGGAAACCGCGCCGGAAAGCGAAGACGAAGAGGCGGCGCTCGCCGCCAAACCGCTCTCCCTCGCCATCGTCGGGCGGCCCAACGTCGGCAAGTCTACCCTGGTCAACCGCCTCCTCGGCGAGGAGCGCATGCTCACCGGGCCGGAGGCGGGGCTCACCCGCGACGCCATCGCCTCCGCCTTTTCGTGGAAGGACCGGGCGCTCACCCTGGTCGATACCGCGGGCCTGCGCCGCAAGGCGAAGATCGAGGACAGCCTGGAGAAACTCTCCGCCCAGGACACGCTCAACGCGGTGCGCATGGCCAACGTCGTTGCCCTGGTGCTGGACGCCAACGCGGTCCTGGAAAAGCAGGACCTCACCATCGCCCGCCACGTCATCGACGAAGGCCGCGCGCTCGTCGTCATCGTCAACAAATGGGACATCGCCGACGACAAGGGCGAAATCCTCGACCGCCTCAAGGACCGCCTCGCCAACGCCCTGCCGCAGGTGCGCGGCATTCCCTTCGTCACCGTCTCGGCGCTCAAGGGCCACGGCATGGACCGGATGATGGAAACCGTCTTTTCCATCTACGACATGTGGAACCGCCGCGTCGCCACCCGCAGGCTCAACGAGTGGCTGAAGGAAATGACCGAACGCCACCCGCCGCCGCTCGGCAGCCTCGGCCGCCGCCTGCGGGTGCGCTATATCACCCAGATCAAGATCCGCCCGCCGACCTTCGTCGCCTTCGTCTCCCGCGCCGCCGACATGCCGGACTCCTACGCCCGCTACCTGGTCAACGGCCTGCGCGACGCCTTCGGCCTCGACGGCATCCCCATCCGCCTCCTCCTGCGCCAGGGCAAGAACCCCTACGCCGGGAAGGAGTAGGGGAAGGGAAAACTTTGCGGAGGGTCGCGAACCCTCCGCGCCTCCTCTAACTTTTGGTTTTTGCGCGCAGCGCCATAGAGCCATCGCGCAGCGTGATGGCTGCCTGCCGCTGCGCGGCGAAAAAAGTTATGGGATCAAAGGGCCTCCCGGCCCTTTGCGGGTCCGGACAGCGCCCGGCCTGGTTTTTCGCCCTACCGCTTGCGCGGGTCGGTGAACTTCAAACGGCAGAACGCCCAGGTTCCCATGTCCAGGTGGAAGTGGTCGTAGTGGGCCTTGTCGGAATCCGGCCCGAGCACGCCCTTGAACTGGGTGCACGCGCCCTGGCCGATGCTCTTGAGGAATTCCGATTTCGCGCCCGCTCCGTTCCAGTGGCGCGTCACCGAGACCTTGTCGCCGTTCTCCAGCTCGAAGATGCCGATGTCGATGGCGTTGGCCTTGGCGTGCTCGCTCATCTGCGTGCCGCCGGTGCGGCGGCGGCAGGCGTAGGTGCCGTAGTGGTGGATCACCGCTACCGGGCTATGCAGGATGCGCTCCGCCGCGGGCTGCAGAAACACCCCCTCGAAGGCCGAAAGCTTTTCCGCCAACGCGCAAGTCATCAGCGCCGGGGAGGACAGCTTCGCCCGGCCGAAACGGCTTACCTTCACCGCATTCCGCACCGTGCAGCCGCCGGAGGAGAAATCCGGCGCGGGCGCGAAATCCATGTCGTAGGTCGCCAGCCGGTCGAGACACCGCTCCGGCACCTTCGGCGCGGGCGGCGACGGGGTCGCGCAGGCGGTGAGCAGCAGGGCGAGGGCGACAACAAGGCCGGGCGCTGCCCGGACCCGCAAGGGGACTCGGTCCCCTTGACCCCATGACTTTCGGTTTTTGCGCGTAGCGCCATAAAGCCGGTTTGGGGCCGGGACCGGATTGATCCCGCTTCGCGGAAAAACCAGAAACTTATGGGGTGCGCGAGGGGTTCGAGACCCCTCGCAAAGCTTTTGTTTTTCCGGCGCGGCCCGCGTCATGCCCGGATCAGGCAGCCGTTCTGGGTGCAGGACGGCGAAACGAGGGAGAGGAGGGCGGGGATGAGGCTTTCCGGTTGGGGCAGGGTCGCCGGGTCTTCGCCGGGGAAGGCGGTGGCGCGCATGCGGGTGCGCACCGCGCCGGGGTCGAACAGGTTGGCGCGCACCGGGGTTTTGGCGATTTCCTCGGCGTAGGTGCGGACCATGGCTTCGAGGGCGGCCTTGGAGACGGCGTAGCCGCCCCAATAGGCGACGCCGTGGGCCGCACCCGAGGTGAGGAAGACGGCGCGCCCGGCCTCTGCGCGGCGCAGCAGCGGGTCGGCGGCGCGGAGAATGCGCCAGCTTGCGGTGAGGTTGGTGGCGATGACGCGTTCGAACTCGGGCGGGTCGATGTGGGACATCGGGCTCAACGTGCCGAGGATGGCGGCGGCGTGCAGCAGGATGTCGAGGCGGCCGAAGCGCGCGGCGATGGCGGCGGCCGCGGCGTCCACCGCCTTGCCGTCGGCGATGTCGGCAGGGGCGAGGACGAGCGGCGGCAGGCCGAGGGCCTGCACCTCGTCGTCGAGTTCGATGAGCGCGCCCTCGGTGCGGGCCATCGCCACCACCGTGGCCCCGGCCTCGGCGAAGGCTTTCGCCACAGCCCGCCCGATGCCGCGCGACGCCCCGGTGATGAGGGCGATGCGTCCAGCGAGCGGTCGGGCCGCGGCGGTCATTTCTTGCCGCTACGTTCGACCAGCACGCTCGGGCGGGAGAGCAGGCCGTGGTCGTGGTCGGTGAGCTCCAGCGGGTAGTCGCCGGAGAAACAGGCGTCGCAGTACTGCGGGTGGTCGGCCTCGCGCGCCGCGCCGCAGACGGCGCGGTAGAGGCCGTCCATGGAGATGAAGGCGAGGGAATCGCAGCCGATCGCCGCCGCCATCTGCTGTTCGGTCATGCGCGCCGCCATCAGGTGTTCGCGTTCCGGCGTGTCGATGCCGTAGAAGCAGGGGTAGGCGGTGGGCGGCGAGGAGATGCGCATGTGCACCTCGCTGGCCCCGGCGTGGCGCATCATGTCCACGATCTTCTTCGAGGTGGTGCCGCGCACGATGGAATCGTCCACCAGGATGATGCGCTTGCCCGCAATGATCTGGGAATTCGGGCTGTGCTTCAGCTTCACCCCGAGGTGGCGGATGGAATCCGTCGGCTGGATGAAGGTGCGCCCGACGTAGTGGTTGCGGATGATGCCGAGCTCGAAGGGAATGCCCGAGGCCTGGGCATAGCCGATCGCCGCGGGCACGCCGGAATCCGGCACCGGGATGACGAGGTCGGCCTCCACCGGCTTTTCGTGCACCAGCTCCGCGCCGATCTGCTTGCGCACCTCGTAGACGCCCTTGCCGTCCATCAGGCTGTCGGGGCGGGCGAAGTAGATGTATTCGAAGATGCACAGCCGCTGCGGGTGGGCGGGGAAGGGCTTCTGCGAGTGCAGGCCCGCCTCGTCGATGATCACCACCTCGCCCGGCTCCACGTCGCGGAGGAAATCCGCGCCGATGATTTCCAGCGCGCAGGTCTCCGAGGCGAGGACGAAGGCGTCGCCCATCTTGCCGATCACCAGCGGCCGCACGCCCGCGGGGTCGCGCACGCCGATCAGCGCCTCGGTGGAGAGCATCACCAGGGAGTACGCGCCCTTGACCTGGCGCAGCGCGTCGATCACCCGCTTCGGGATCGAGGACTCCAGGCTGGTGGCGATGAGGTGGACGATCACCGCGGTGTCCGAGGTGGACTGGAACAGGCAGCCGCGCTTGATCAGGCTGCGGCGCAGGGTCATTGCGTTGGTGAGGTTGCCGTTGTGGGCGATGGCGAAGCCGCCGCTCTCGAACTCGGCGAACAGCGGCTGCACGTTGCGCAGGATGGTCTCGCCGGTGGTGGAGTAGCGCACGTGGCCGATCGCCGAGTTGCCGGCAAGGCCGTTGATCACCGCCTCGGAGCTGAAGTTGGGGGCGACGTGGCCCATACCCTTGTGGGCGTTGAAGCGTTCGCCGTCGCGGGCGACGATGCCCGCCGCTTCCTGCCCGCGGTGTTGCAGGGAGTGCAGGCCGAGGGTGGTGAGCCGTGCCGCGTCGTCGGTGCCGAAAACGCCGAAAACGCCGCACTCCTCCTTCAGGTGATCGTCGTCGAAGGGGTTGGTGCTCAGGTGCGCGCAGGGTTTCATGTCGGGTACTCGTAAAGGGCTCAACGGTTGGCGTCGATCAGGCGGTTCATCTCGCGGCGCTGGTCGTCGGCGTAGCCGCCGGAGGAGGCGTTGTTCTCCGGCTGCTTCGGCGCCGGGGCGCTCCAGGATTTCAGGGTCTTCTCCACCGCCATGGCGTCCTTGGCGGTGTTCTTGGTCTGGGTGGCGGTGCGGCCGATCTCGGTTTCGAACAGCGAGGCGGGGGCAATGCCCTTCACCAGGTTCGCCCCGGTGACGATCCACGGCGTGGTCTTGGCGCTCTGCATCCAGGAGGGCGGCGCGGTGAGGTCGAGCACCCAGGTGAAGGCGAGGTAGGCCAGCACGATCAGAAGCGCGCCGCGCACCGCGCCGAAGATGAACCCCAGCGCCCGGTCCACCGGGCTGAGCGCGCTGCCCTTCACGCCGCGGCTCAGGGTGCGGGTGACCATGGCGGCAAGGAACAAGGTGGCGAGGAAGAGGATGATCGAGGCCCCGGCATCCGCGATCATGCGGTTTTCCACCATGGCGCGGGCATAGGGGCGCACCACCGGCAGGCCGAACACCACCGCCAGCACCGCGGCCAGCCACCCGGCGATGGAAAACACCTCGTGGGTGAAGCCGCGCAGGGTGGCGAACAGCGCGGAGAGGATGACCACCGCGAACACCACCAGGTCGACCATCGGCAGGGGCAGGCTGTTCAACCGTTCTCTCCTCGGGTTGCCGTCACCGGGAACAACCCGGCGATATCCTGGGCGTGGCCGATCTCCTTCACCGCCAGGCCCTCGGGCGGGGGCGTCCTGCGGCTTGCGCCGGAGAGCCGCCGCGGCATCAGGGCGGAGGCGAAACCCAGCTTCGCCGCCTCCTTGAGGCGCAGGTCCGGCTGCGCCACGGCGCGCACCTCGCCGGAAAGCCCGATCTCGCCGAACACCGCCGCATCCGGCGGCGCCGGAATGCCCGAGGCCGACGACAGCACCGCACAGGCGACCGCCAGGTCCGCGGCAGGCTCGGCGACCTTCAATCCGCCCGCGACGTTCAAATAAACGTCATGGCCGCCGAATGCAATGCCGCAGCGCGCCTCCAGCACCGCCAGCAGCATCGAAAGCCGTCCGGAATCCCACCCCACCACGGCGCGCCGCGGCGTGCCGTAGGCCGAGGGCGCGACCAGCGCCTGGATTTCCACCAGCAGCGGGCGCGACCCCTCCAGCCCGGCGAACACGCAGCTTCCCGCCACGTTGCCGCGCCGCTCGGCGAGGAACAGCGCCGACGGATTCGCCACCTCGGAAAGCCCGGCGTCGGTCATCTCGAACACGCCGATCTCGTCGGTCGCGCCGAAACGGTTCTTGGTGGCGCGCAGGATGCGGAAATGATGCCCGCGCTCGCCCTCGAAATAGAGCACGGTGTCCACCATGTGCTCGACCACGCGCGGCCCGGCCAGCGTGCCCTCCTTGGTCACGTGGCCGACCAGGAACAGCACGAATCCCCGCCGCTTCGCCAGGCGGATCAGCTCGTTGGCGCAGGCGCGCACCTGCGTTACCGTGCCGGGCGCGGAGTCCAGGGTATCCAGATACATCGTCTGAATCGAATCGATCACCACCACGTCCGGCGGCTGCGGCGTATCCAGGCTCGCCACGATATCCTTCAGCCCGGTCGCCGCGGCCAGTTCCACCGGCGCATCGGAAAGCCCGAGCCGCCGCGCCCGCAGGCGAACCTGCTCCACCGCCTCTTCGCCGGAAACGTAAACGCACCGCGCGCCGCCCTTGGCGAGCGCCGCTACCGCCTGCAACAGCAATGTCGACTTGCCGATGCCGGGGTCGCCGCCCACCAGCAACACCGATCCGGCCACCAGGCCGCCGCCGGAAACCCGGTCCAGTTCGCCGATGCCGGTGACGCGCCGCGGCTCCGGCGCGCCCTCGCCCGAAAGCGGCACGAAATCCAGCTTGCGTCCGCCGGCCAGGGCCTTGCCCTGCGGCGTTGCGGGAACCGCCTCCTCGGCGATCGAATTCCACGCGCCGCACGCCTCGCAACGCCCCGCCCACTTGCCGTAAACCGCACCGCAGGACTGGCAAACGTACCGGGCCGCCGACTTCGCCATGCCTCAGCCTCCGGAAGATGCGCAGGGCCTCGCCGCCGCGCCCGCGGAAAAACCAAAACTTTCCGGAGGGACTCGGTCCCTCCGGACCTCCCCTAACTCTGGTTTCTGCGCGAAGCGCCATAGGCCTGTGGCGGTGGCGGCAAATGCATTGTCTGCCGCTTCGCGGCGAAAAAACTTATGGGAGGTGCGGAGGGTCCGCGACCCTCCGCGGAGTTTTTGTTTTCGAGGCCCGGCCGCCAGCCTCATCGCCGCAGGTCCATGGTGATCGGGCCGTCGGCGCGGCCGTTGATGAACTGTTCGACGTAGGCGTTGCCGGAGCTGTCGATATCGGCGATCGGGCCGACCCAGATGAGTTTGCCCTGGTAGAGCATGGCGACGCGGTCGGCGATTTTGCGCACCGAGGCCATGTCGTGGGTGATGGTGACGGCGGTGGCGCCCAGGCGTTTGACGCAGGTGACGATGAGGTCGTTGATCACGTCGGCCATGATCGGGTCGAGGCCGGTGGTGGGTTCGTCGAAGAAGATGATCTCCGGCTCGGTGGCGATGGCGCGGGCCAGCCCGACGCGTTTCTGCATGCCGCCGGAGAGTTCGGCGGGCCAGAGCTTGGCGACGTCGGCGGCAAGTCCGACTTTGGCGAGGGTATCGACGGCGAGGTCGAAGGCGGTCTTGCGGTCCATGCCCTTGGCCTGCAGCGCGCCGAAGGCGACGTTTTCCCACACCGGCAGGCTGTCGAACAGGGCAGCGCCCTGGAAGAGCATGCCGATCTTGGCGTTGACGCGTTCGATCTGGCGGCCGCCCATGCCGACCACTTCCTCTCCGTCCACGCTGATGGAGCCGGATTCGGGGCGCAGGATGCCCTGGATGCATTTGATCAGCACCGACTTGCCGGAGCCGGAGCCGCCGATCACCACGACGGATTCGCCCGACGCGACGTCGAGATCGACGCCGTCCAGCACGACCTTGGGGCCGAAGCGTTTGTGCACGTCGCGCAGGCGGATTTTCGGGGCGGTTTCGGTCATCGCGGCCTCAGCGGGCGAAGAAGATTTCGGTGACGACGTAGTTGGAAATCAGGATCAGGATCGAGGCGGAGACCACGGCGTTGGTGGTGGCCGCGCCGACGCCCTGCGCGCCGCCCTTGGAGTGGTAGCCGTTGTAGCAGCCCATCAGCGCGATGAGGAAGCCGAACACCGCCGCCTTGACCAGGCCGGAGACCACGTCGAGGGTTTCCAGCACGTCCCAGGTGTTGGCGAGGTAGCTGGCGGAATTGAAGCCGAGCTTGCCGATGCCGATGATATAGCCGCCGAACACGCCGAGAATGTCGGCGACGACGACGAGCAGCGGCATCATCAAGAGGCCCGCGAGCAGGCGCGGCGCGACGAGGTACTTGAACGGGTTGGTGGAGAGCGTGGTGAGCGCATCCACCTGTTCGGTGACGCGCATGGTGCCGATTTCCGCCGCCATCGAGGCGCCGATGCGCCCGGCGACCATCAGGCCCGCCAGCACCGGCCCGAGCTCGCGGGTGATCGAGAGTACCACCACCATGGCGACCGCGCCCTCGGCCTGGAATCGCGCGAAGCCGGAATGGCTCTGCAGCGCCAGCACCATGCCGGAGAAGATCGCGGTGAGCGCCACCACCGGCAGGGAGAAGTAGCCGATGTCGAGGAACTGGCGGAGCACCTGCCGGGGGTAGAACGGCGGCCGCACCATATGGAAGACGGCAGTCGCGGTGAACCGCGCCAGCCGCCCGACGGCGCCGAGGAAACCGAGGAAAACCCCTCCGATCAGGGCGAGAAACTTCATGGTGCGGCGCCGTTCGTGTAAATCCGGTGGAGACGCGGACCAAGCCGGGTCAGCAACTCATATGAGATGGTGCCCCCCGCCTTCGCCAGGTCGTCGATGCTGGCATATTTACCGATAACGTCGATGGTGTCACCCGGCACGATGCTTCCGGCGGGGGCCGCGCCGATGTCGTAGGTGGCGAGATCCATGGAAATCCGCCCCACCAGGCGGGCCTTCGCGCCCTTGGCGTCGGCGAACGCCGCGCCGTTGCCGATGCTGCGCAGAAAGCCGTCGGCATAGCCGATGGCGACGGTGGCGAGGCGGCTCGGCCCCGGCACCGCATAGGTCGCGCCGTAGCCCACATGCTGCGGCGCGTTTATCTCCTGCACGTGGACGACGCGGGCGGAAAGCCGCACCACCGGCCGCATCGGGTTTTCCGCCGCTTCGGTGGGGTTGCCGCCGTAGAGCGCGATGCCCGGCCGCACCAGGCCGAAGTGCGCGGCGGGGCCGAGGAAAATGCCCGACGAGGCGGAAAGCGCGGCCTTCACCCCCGGCAGGCTGCGCACGAAACCGGAAAAGCGTTCGATCTGCTGCGCGTTCAGCGGGTGGGCCGGGGTGTCGGCGCAGGCGAAGTGGCTCATCAGCAGCGCGGGGGCGATCGCGGCGATGGCGGCTTTGTCGGCAAGCAGCGCGTCGAACTCGGCGCGCGACAGGCCGAGGCGGGTCATCCCGGTATCCACCTGGATCGCCGCGGGCTGCGGCGCGCCGCAGGCTTTGGCGAAGGCGGTCCAGTTTTTCACCTGTTCCACGTCGTTGAGCACCGGGATCAGGCCGAAGGCGGCGAACTCCGCCTCGGTGCCCGGATTGGGCCCGTGGAGAACGAAGATGCGCGCCTCGGGCAGGGCGTCGCGCAGGGCGGCCCCTTCCTCCAGATGTGCGACGAAAAAGGTCTTGCACCCCGCGGCGGAAAGCGCGCGGGCCACCGGCGCGGCGCCCAGGCCGTAGGCGTCGGCCTTGACCACGGCGGAAACCTCGGCCCCCGGCGCGCGCGCCACGAGCGCCTGCCAGTTGGCGACGATGGCGGCAAGATCGATGGTGAGAACGGCCCCGGCGCGCGCCTGGGCCGCCGGAACAGGGGCGGAAACCACGGGAGTTATCCTCCGTAGGGAAGGTGATCGTCGTCGGTCCAATTGCCGAAGGTTGTGTACTCCCCATTGAAGTGCAGCACAACCGTATCGGTGGGGCCGTGGCGCTGCTTGGCGACGATCGCCTCGGCCTTGAACTCGATCGCCTTGAGGGTGTCTTCCCACTCCTCATGCCGGCGCAGATAGTCGGAATCGGTTTCCCCGTCCTTTTTCTGCGGCTGCTTCGCCTTGCGGTAATAATGCTCGCGGTAGACGAAGATCACCATGTCCGCATCCTGTTCGATGGAGCCGGATTCGCGCAGGTCCGAAAGCTGCGGATGCTTGTCGTCGCGGCTTTCCACCGCGCGCGACAGCTGCGAGAGCACCAGCACCGGCACGTTCAGTTCCTTCGCCAGGATCTTCAGGCCGCGCGTCATCTCCGACAGTTCCTGCACGCGGTTGCTCTCCCGCCGCGACGCGCCGGGGGACAGCAGCTGCAGGTAGTCGATGACGACGAGGCCGAGGTTCGACTGGCGCTGCAGCCGCCGCGCGCGGGTGCGGATTGCGCCGACCGTCAGGCCCGGCGTGTCGTCGATGAACAGCGGCACCTTTTCCAGCGCGCCCACCGCCGCGCCGAGCTTGTTGAAATCGTCCTGGGTCATCTTGCCGGTGCGCATCTTGTGGCCGGGGATCTGCGCCTCGTTGGAGAGGATACGCGTCGCCAGCTGCTCGGCGGAC
>JBFWJB010000004.1:0-26523 GCA_050253435.1 Rhodospirillaceae bacterium | reverse complement strand
CAGGAAGTAGTCGGCCATGAAAAGCTCCTTAGCTGATGACCAGGGGGATGATGTGGGCGGCGATGCCGATGCCGAGCGCGCCGCCGAGGAAGAGGCCGGTGACGCCGCCGAGCCAAAGCTCGCCGACCTCGGTCCAGGCGCCCGCCTGGACGACGACGAGAGCGCCGAGGCGCACCTCGGGAATGCCGCCGCGCAACGTCCAGGCGATCGGATAGCCGTATCCGGCCCACCCGTAGCGCGCCGGGCCGCCGCTGCCCTGCGGGCCGCCGTTGTCGTGATCGTTGACGAACCACACGCAGAGTCCGACCAGGCCCGCCGGCAGCGCCGCCCAGGCGAGCGCCGCGGCGAAGTATGCCCACGGCAGGGCGGCATCGATGGCCCACGCCCTGGGGAACAGCCACGGCCACGCCGCCGCGACGTACTGCCCGCCGATGAAGGAGCAGAGCGCGGCGACCTTGAGCGACCGCGGGAAGTTCCCTCCCATGCCGCCGAGCCAGCGCCGCCAGAGCGCCAGCGCCACGGCATCGAGGCCCGCGATGCCGAGGGAGAGAACGACGGCCGCGGCCTGGACGGCGAGGTGGGTAAGGAGGACGGTGGTCATAGCGGCGCCTCCGGCCAGATGGGGCTTGCGGGATCGGTGGTGAGTGCGGGAAGGTCGCGCAGCGCCTGGCGGTAGGTCGCCCATGCGTTCCGGGCTTCGGCAGTCAGAGGACTGTCCGGCAACTGTGTCCAATCGCAGGTGATCAGCCGGGCGTCGCGCTCCGCCCGCAGGGCTATCCACTCGGCAGTGATATCGGCGGCATCCGGATCGTGTGCGGCGAGCACCGCCTCGACGGCAGCCCGCTCGACTTCCGTCCAGGGGGTCGGAGTGTCCGTGTAGACCAGTTCCCCGGATGCGGTCCAGGCCAACCCATCCGTGCGGGCATCAGCGGCCAGTAGATCAGCATGAAATTTTGCCCCGATCCTCATCCTCAACCCTCCACGAGTGCAGATAGCGAGTAGTTGAAATTTGCGGTGCCGGCGCCGGTGTTTCCGGCCATGGCTAGATTGTGATAACCCTCGGTGCAGCCGAACGCCTCCCCGCTGGCCAAGCACATCCAGTAGCCGTTTGTGTAGACGTTATGAGTGCCGGCTGAACTGCTGGTCGCACCGTCGAACATAATCTGTGCCTGCGTACCAGACCCAACCGCAGACCCGGATGCATTTGCAGACAGAACGGCGAGGAGGGAGCTGCTATCCCAAGTCAGAAATTCCGCCAACCCGGAAAGCTGCGCCACCGTCGCCGACGAGGTGGAGGCACTGCCGTTAATTTTCAGCATCTTTTCAGATCGATTGAACCAGGAAAGCACAAAACGACGGCCAACCTCGTCGCACCACGTCACGTCGTTGAGCGTTCGTGCCATACCGACCAAGGTGCGCGATGTGTCCCCCGCCTTGGTTTCGATCCCGGTTGCGCTGTCCGTTTCGTGCGACGTGACATCGGCCTCTAGGGTCAGTTCCCCGTCGGCAAAGACCGCATAGATGTAGTAGTTGGTTGCCGCCACCAGCCCGGTCGGCGCCAGAGATATGCCGCCGTCGGGGATCGTGCGCACTGCACCGCCGATGACGAGATGGTTGCCGTTGTGAGCACCCAGGAGCAAGTTGGCACCGGAAAGCTCCAAGCGGCACTGGCCGTGCAGCCGAGGAGAGGAAATGGTAGCGAGCCCCGCCGCGATCATCGCCGCGATGGCGTCGGTGAGTTGCGTATCGTCCTCGCCGTCCCAGGTGAGACCGCCGCCTTGCTCCACGGTGTGCCGGACCTTGCCGTCCAGTTGCGCCAGATCGAGCGCCATGCCCGCCGTCGCCGCGTCGTCGGCGATGATCACGGTGATCGCGTCGGCGGGCAGCGAAGACCAAGCGAACGAAAGCTTGAAGAACCACGGGGTGACGCCGCCGGCCCAGCCGAGCGGCGCCTCGGGGTCCGACCACACGCCCAGCAGCGTGCCGTCCTCCAGGAAGTAACCCATCTCGCGGATGAAGAACTCGGTCTCCCCGGGCGGAATCGTCCCCTGCAGGAGCACCTGCCGCGGCGCCACGGCGCCGCCCGCAGTCAGCTCGACCCGCACCAGCTCGTTGACCAGCGTGGTGGCGGATGCATCGGGGGCATAGCCCGCATCGCCCACGGCGACGTGGGTGATCTTGGCGGCCAGCCCCTGGCCGTGGGCGGCGGCCACGGCGGCCAGGCCGGCGTCAGTGAGGGTGATGGTGAGGGTCATATCGCTCATGTCAGGCTGCTCTCGTCATGGCGCGGAAACGCGGCGCGGTGTGCGCGCCGGCGGCGAACCCCAGGCGGGCCTCGCCGCCGTCGCGGAGCGCGGATGAGGTGTCGGCGTCCAGGGTCAGCCTCGCCACCGCGAAGGCGGCCATGCCCATGGCCGCATCCTGGGCGGTGCCCACGCGGATCGCCGCATCGGTGCGCAGGGCCTTGGTGGCGTCCACCATTTCGATCAGGTCGGTCTGGCCCGTCCGGTCGAGGACGATGTTGCTTTCGCCGGAAGCCGCCGCCCAGGCGGTGATCGTCATGGTGTAGGGCTCGCCCTGCGGTGCGGTCTCGAACCAGCGCACGACGTCGGCGGTGATGCCCAGACCGGCGATGGCATCCCGCACCGCGGGCAGCGTGCCCTTGATGCGGTGCACGCCGTAGGCCTTGTCGATCACCTGACGCTTCACCGCTTCCGGCCAGTCCTCGCGCCAGTAATCGACGCTATACTGCCAGGCGAGCCAGGGCAGGAACTTGGCCGGGCAGCGCCACGGATCCCACAGCGTGTCGATGGGGTTGGGGATTTCGGTGATCAGCGCCAGAGCGTGCTCGAGCGCGATCTCGAAGGCGGTGGCGTTTGCGGGGAGCAGGCTCACGATTCGTCCCCCTTCTTGCGAATCTCGATGCCGTCGCAGTAGTAGGCGGTGCGCGCGGTCGCCGGCAGCGTGGCCGCGGGCGACAGGATGTCCACCTCGCGCACCGCGGCCACGTGCATCGCGCCGTCGAGGCCGGAGTGGGCGATCGGCTCCGCCATCTTGTGCTGCTTTGCGGCATAGGCCGCCACGCCGGAGCGGGCGAGGTCCAGGGCGGCTTCCGCCTCCGGCAGGTTATAGAGGTCCAGCTCCGCCTCGATGGTGTAATGGACGATCGTCGCGCCGGCGACGGTGACGTCGTCGGTGTCCGGCCGCAGCTCCTGGTCGACGTCGGCCGGGACGATCTTGTCGCGCACCGCGGCGAGCACCTCTTCGCTCGGCGTGCCGTCGCCCTCGTAGGACAGCACAGTGACGAGGATGTGCCCGGGCGAAGTCATCTCCGCCCAGGCGCCCTTGACCTGCGCATGCGCCGAGAGCGCGTGGTAGATGTAGGCGCCCTTCGGCCCGGCGACGGAGAGCGCCTCATAGGCCAGGTGCGCGCGTTCGCGCAGGGAGTCGTCGCTTTCGTAGGTCGGATCGACCGGAGGCACCGCATCGGGATCGCCGGGGTCGATCACCGCGCGCGCCACCTTGTAGCGCGCCGCCACCTGGTCGAGATCGGCGCCGGTGGACGTCGCCAGCAGCACCGCGCGGGCGGCGTCGTTGCGCTTCTGCCGCTCCTGCACCACCATCTCGGCGCCGACCTCGAGGGCGATCTTGGCGGGGTCGGATTCCAGCAGCACGGTGGCGGAGGCGTCCACGCCGAGGGCATCGGCCTTCGCCGAAAAGCGCGTCAGCATCTCGGCGAGGATCACCTCGTAGTCCAGCGTCTCGACCACGTCGGGCGCGGGCAGCGCGGAGAAGTCGATGTCGTCGAAGCGGCTCATGAGATGACGATCCCGTCCAGGGTGACGCGGCGGCCCTCGGGCAAATAGAGGCCGTCCAGGTCCAGCACGCAGGTGCCCGGCTCGGACTGGTCGACGATCACCCGGTCGAGGCGGTAGCGCGGTTCCCAGGTGGCGAGCGCTTCGGCGGTGTCGGCGATGATGTCGATGGCGAACGTCGGACCGGCCGGATTGTCGATGCGGTTGGGCAGGTTGGAGCCGAAGGCACGGCGGCGGTTGCGGGTGCCGATCCGCGTGGTCAGGATCTTGGTGACCGACTGGCGCAGATGCGCGACGCCCGAAAGCGCCTTGCCCGTGTCCGCGTTCATGCCCTGCATGGGTCAGCCCTCCGCCTTGCGGCGGCGCGTCGTAGTCTCGGACGCGGCGGCCTTCTCGGCGGCGGCATCCTCCAGCACGCCGGCGCGGAGCAGGTACCGCGCCGCGCGCGGCGGCAGCTCGACGGTGTCGCCGGCCTTCTTCCCCGGCCACTGGCGGCTTTCGGTCTTCAGGCGGTAGGTCTTGGTTTCCATGGATGCCTCACGGATGGGTGTGGTTGGGGGTGTTGCCGCCGTCGTCGATGATCGTGCCGGTGGCGTGGATGTTGCCCTGGACTTCGAGGTTGCCCTCCAAGGCGAAGTCGCCGGTCAGCGTGGCGGCGCCCGCGCCGCCCTGGGTGGCGATCATCTGGATCGCGGGGGCGGACACCGAGATCCGCGTCTCGGAGGTCGCCGCGATTTCGCCTTTGGCGGTGACGCTGACGCTGCCTTCGGCGGCGACCGCGAGGTCACCCTTGACGGTCAGATCCGCATCGCCGGGCAGATCGGCGGTGAGCTTGTGCGCGGCGGTGTCGTAGACGATGCGCGCGCCGTCGCGATACGCCGTGACGTGGCGTGCGGGGTCGGACTCGGGTGCCGGAAAGGCGGCGGAGTAGCCGGCGGGCAGCACCCAGCCCTGGTTGGGCTCGCCATCGGGGGAGAAGAGGATCGCCTGCTCGCCGACGCTGGGCACCCACCAGTCGGCATCCTCGCCGGCGCGATGGGTCAGCCAGCGCACCCAGCCGGTGACCAGGTCTCCGGACTTGTGGCGGCAGACCAGCCGCGCCGGATCCACGGCGAAAATCTGGCCGGGGCGCACGACGTTGGAAAGGCGGCGGTCGAGGTCGGCGACCTGCTGACGCAGATCCTCGATGAGGGCGGACAGGTTCACGGCGCGGCCTCCTCGCCGTCTCCGGCATAGAGTTCCTGCGACAGGACCGGCCCCTGGGGGTAGGCGTTTTCGCCCATGCGCAGCGCCTGGGTCCAGACCACCCCCCACAGCGCCAGGCCGGTGCCCTTGAGCGTGCTGGCGTAGAGGTTCTCCGCCTTGATCGTGTGCGCCCGAAGCGGGTGCGCGGCGGCGATCCCCCAGCGCTGCCCGGGCAGGCGCCGCACCAGGTCGTCGACCATGGCGAGGGCGGCGTCGTCGCGCGGCAGACGAGGCTTGTCGGTGGTGAGGATGTAGACGCCGAACGTCACGTCGTGATCGGTCTCGCCGTCGCCCGCATCCGTGGCCGTGGGCAGGGCCAGGCAGGCGACGCGGACCGCCGGCGTCTTGACCGTCATCTGCTTCAGCTCGGCGAGGTTGATCCGCCCCGGGCCGGGCTTGCACTCGGCGGCGGGGAACCACGCCGCGATGGCGTCGGCGATGGCGCTGCGCAATTCGAGGATCATTGCAGCACCCGCGAGATGAAGGCGTCGGTGAGGTCGATGATCTCCGACCAGTCGGCATCGGAGAGCCCGAGGTATTCGCGCGCCGGGATGTCGATGCCGACCTCGGCGCCGCCGGCGTGCTGGATCGCCGCGTAGACCAAGTTGCTGCCCACCTCGATCGACTCGCCTGCGACGACGAAGTGGATGTCGTCGAGCAGATCGCCCTCGTTCTCCAGCAGCGAGTGGCCGCCCCGGCGGGTGGCGGCATAGGCGGGAGACCACGGCTCCCACGCCTCGCCCTCGGGGCTCGCCTTCTCTTCCGCGATACGCCGGCGCACCTGGCTTTCCACCAGGGCGCCGATGTCGGCGCGCAGGGGCGAAAGATCGAGTCCGGCGAGCAGCTCCAAACGGCGCTGCATCGCCGCCAGGCTGTCGAGCCGGACCTCTATGGCGATGCCGGTCATCACAGGCCTCGCAGGCTGGTGCGGGAGAAGCGGCGGCGTTCCCCGGAGGCGACCACGGCGCCCGCGCGCACCGGCGCGGCGGCCGAGCCCGGCAGGCCGAGGTCGGCCTTGCCGTCGGCGACGCGCTTCAGGAAAGCGAGCGCATCCTCGTAGCGGGTGCGGCGTTCGTCGGTGAGGCCGCGGCCTTCGCCGGACATCTTGTAGAGCGCGATGTCGATGCAGAGGTCGCGCACCAGGCCGGGCACCTCCGGCCAGGGCGAGGGGAAGCGGGCGAGCACGTGGGCGTCGATGATCGACGTGGCGGCCGTCAGGGCACGCTCGACGGCTGTGGTATCGATCTCCCCATCGTCGTTGCGGTCGGCGACGACGGACAGGAGGTCGATGCCATAGGCGTCGACGATATCGGCTTGGGTTGCGTAGGGCACGGGCGGCATCCTGTTTCCAAAAAAGGGCGGCGGCGCGGGCCGCCGCCCAGGCTCCGGGGGTTACTTCGCGGCCGGGGGCTTGCCGCCCTCGGTCTTGGCCTTGGGTTCCTCCTGGTCGAACTCCTGCACGATCAGCAGGGGTTCGGCCTGGAGCGCGGCGAGGCCGCCCTTGGGCAAGTCGGCGACGGGCAGTTCGGCGGTGCCGGTCCAGGCACGGCCGGCGCGGCGGAAGCCGTCCTTCTTGGAGATCACGCGGACCATCTTCACGGCAGTCATGTCGGCTTTCCTCCTCACAGCCACGGGGTGTGGAAGAGTTCGGCCGACCCCTTCCATTCGTTGGATTCGCCGTTCGCCTTGGTTTCGTTGAGCAGCACCTTGCGGGCGGCGGCCTCGTTGGTGCCGCCGACCACCAGCAGGTTGCCGACCAGGCCCAGCGGCTCGCCCGACTTCTTGTGCCAGGCGCCGAACGCGGCGCGGGCCGCGGCGTAGCTGTCGTGGGTGAGCGGCTGGCGCGAGGAGACCACCAGCTGCGGCATGCCGAAGCCGACGTTCATCCGGCCGTCGACGCCGTAGACGAACTCCTTGCGGTCGAACACGTTGTCGTCGGTCGGCTTGTCCTTGGCGACGAAGCCGAACTTGCGCCGTTCCTGATAGATCAGCGGCTTGAGCGGGCTGTCGCCGGCGATCAGGAACCACGGGTCGCCGTCGCCGCCGAGATTGTTGGAGACCGAGGTCTCCTTGCCGTCGGCGTCGAAGCCGGGGTGGTCGGTGTCGAAGAAATACTGGCCGTCCCAGCAGAGCGAGGTGAAGCCCGCCTTCAGCAGCGGGAAGACCATGCGGTTGGGGAAGGTGGCGGTGGCGTCGCCCATCATCTGGAACATCGGGCCGAACACGCCCAGCTCGTCGTCCTCGATGGCGTTGCGCGGCACATTGACCGTGCCCTCGAAATCCTTGTTGACGATGCTGAACACCGCGGCGACCAGGTTCTGGTAGTTCCGGTCGCCCACCCACTCGCGGATCTCGAAGTTGTCCGCCAGCCAGGGGTAGGAGTTCTTCGCCGTGGTGCTGGGCACCAGCATGGCGATCTTCTTGTAGTGGTCGGCGTTCTTCGCGCCGGCGAACGCCCCGTTGAAGATGGTGCGGAAGCCGGTGGTGGCGGCATCCAGGGCGGCTCGGTTGAGTATCATGGAACTGGCTCCTTATCCGAACTTGACCCAGACGCCGTCGGCGTCCACGTCGAAGACTTCGCCCGCCGGCGAGCGCGTGCCCGTGCCGTCGGTCTTGGCCACCGTCTGGTCGTCGACCAGGTAGCAGGTGGCGCCGATGTCGGCGGCGGTGATCGCGTCGGCATCGGCCGAGTTGGCGACCTTGAAGATACCGGCGACGGCGTTCACCGGCAGGTCGCCGTCGGCGCCGCCGGTGTTGTCGACCCGCTCCGGGGAGATGCCGAGGGCGGCGAGGCCGAGGGCGGTGGATCCCGGGGCGGCATACCCGGCCGCGTTGCGGACGGCGATCGCCCCGGCGAAGATGAGGGCTCCGGCGGCGGCGCCGAGGGTGCGGCGCAGGCCGAGGCGGGAGACGGTGTCGCGGTCGGTGGTCAGCGCGGTCATGTCAGTTCCCCCCTTTCGACTTCCGGTAGGCTTCCTCGTCGAGGTCCATCTGGCGGCAGACCGCCTTCTCCTCGTCGGTCAGGGCGGCCGCCTGGGTTCCCGGCACGCCGCCGGCCGCCGCCGGGGCGCCGCCCACGATCTTCGGCGCGGCGTCGAGGAACTTGCGGAACTCCGCCAGACCGCCTTCCTTCTTGCACTGGGCGCGGTAGTACGCCTCCGACGCCGGCGCGATCTTGCCGTCGGCGAGGGCCTGTTGGACCGCGGTGTCGATCTCGCCGGTCAGGGCGGTTTCGCGTTCCGCCGCGAGCGTCTTCTCGGCGTTTGCGGCCCGTTCCACCGCCTGGTCGTAGTCGGCGCGGGGGACGAACTTTTCCAGATCGGGCGTGGCGGCCTTGTTGGCGGCCACGCCCAGGTCGGTCTTCAGCTTGTTGACGGCGGCGAGGATCTGATCCTCGTTGGCGCCGTCGACCAGGCCGAGGACCGCATAGATCTTGGTGAGATCCATCGGGTTCTCCGGTTGGGGTTGGTTGGTCTCGTGGTTGAGGGCCTTGAGGCCGAGGTTCGGCTCGTGCACCAGGCCGGCCGAGCACAGCCCGACGATCCGGGCCGATAGCTTGTCGAAGAGGATGACGGGCGAGAGGTAGCGGTAGGCGCCGGTGCGCACGTCCTCGCCGCCCTGCGGGGTCCAGTTGATCCGCCCCCAGATCGCGCTGCCGCCGCGCCGCTCGATCGCCTCGATGTGGCCTGCGGCGGGTGCCCGCTCGCCCTTGGGGGATTTGATCTCGGAGGCGTGCTCCCAGTCGAGCACCAGCGACCGGCCGAGGGCGGCGAAATGCGCGACGACGTCGTCGGGGCGGTCGTTGACCCACTCCCGGCCGTCGCGGCCGTGCACCAGCGCGCCGTCGGGGATCAGCTCGATCCATTCCGGCGGCGCGTCGAGCGGCAGCTCTCCGTTGAGGGCGACGACGATATGGGCGCGGGCGGTTTTCATGGCCACCATCTTCGCGGCGGACGCACGGCGTGGCCGCGCGGAAGTGTTCCGCGCGACGGCCCGAACTGGCAGGAGGGAGATGCCGACAGGATGCCCGCACCCGGCCCCGACGGCAAGGGGGTAACGCGGGGGAGCGGAGGACGCGGCCTAAGAGGCCCGTAAGAGGCGGTAAAAGCCCTCACGGGCGCGATCGGCCCCGGTCATGCCCGGTGGGAGCCGAAAGGCCGCGGCGTGAAACCTGGAGGCCCCTACCGTGGCGGCGGATCGGAAAGCAGGGTCAGAGCCCCGTCGTACCGCCCCGACGCCTTCATGTCGCGGATCGCCACGTCGGCCAGATCGTCGGGCAGCTCGCGGATCTTGCCGGCGAGGGCGGCGTCGAGATTGCGCCGGCGATGCTTGCCGGGGTTGGTGTCCCACGCCGGATCGATCCCCTCGGGCACCTGCAGCACCTCGCCGGTGCGGCTGTTGCGCCAGGCGCGCATCGGCACGAACGGCGCGTTGCCGACGCCGCCCCGCCGCCGCGCCTCGGCCTCGCCGATCTGGCGCACCCGGCATTTGCAGCCCCAGCCGTTCTGGGGCATCCAGTGGTCCCAGAACGGATCGTCGACCCGCAGGATCAGGCCCGCCTTGGCCGCGTGCGCCGGGCGGTGCCGTTCCGACGGCCCCAGCTCGTAGAGAAAATAGGGAAGCGCCGCCTTGGTGCGCTCCGCCCGGTCCCACTGCCCCGCCACCCGGGCGGAGCGGGTGTTCGCCCAATAGATCGTCCGCAGGCGGCGCGGGCTGCCGAGCTGCGCCTCCAGGATCTCGCCGGTCCGGGGGTCGGTCATCTCCCTCACCCCCCACCAGCCCAGATCGCGCAGGCGCGGCTCCAACTCGGCCTGGAATCGCGCGAACGGCACGCCCTCTTCCAGGGCCTTTTCAAGCGCCTCCCGGATGGTTCTTAGAACGTCCATCTCCATCGCCTTGGCGACGGTGAAGGCGAAGGCGTGTTCCTCTCCCCAGACGTCCTTGTAGCTGAACGCCGGTTTCCAGCCCTTGTTCTTCAGATAGGCCAGCACCTCCGGCGACGGCCCCGTCTCGAAGCGGAGAGCCATCAATCCTCCTGGTCGCCAGCGGCGCGCGAAAGGAACATCGACCTGGTCAAGGCGGCGATCAGTTGCGTGCCGTCCATGTCCAGACCCTTGAGCGCCGCGATCGCCTCCTCATAGCTCGCCGCGCCCGCAATCGCCGCGCGCACCGGGTCGATCACCGGCGCCATCTGCTCCTCCCAGGATTCGAGGCCGGTGCGCTCGATGTCGTCGACGGGATCCGGCGTGGCGGCGGCTTCGCGGTTGGCCGCCTTGCCGGGATCCGCCGGGACGGCGGGGTCCGCCGCCGCCGCCGCCGCGTGCAGCAGCACGGCATCGTCGGGCGGGTCCGGCAGGTTGAGCTTGTCGCGGATCACCGACTCCTCGACCCGCAACCCCATCGGCACCAGCTTGGTCAGCGCCTCGACCAGGCCCTTGATGTCTTCCGGCTCCAGCACCGGCAGGGTCAGCAGCGGATAGCGCGACTGGACGCCGAAATTGAGGTCGACGAAGGGGCGCACCAGGTCGCGGTTGAGGGTGATCGCCAGTTGGCGGGCATCGGAGCGCAAGATGTCGTGGCGGACCTCGTTGTGCACGTCGGCCTGCGCCAGGCTGGAGCCGTCGTCGCTGGTCATCGTCTGCCCGAGGACCGCCTTGGACACCTGGCGGTCGATCCATTCCGCCATCGCCAGGAAGACCTCGTGCCCACCCTTGCCCGCGATGGTCTCCTTGAACTCGATCTGCATCGACTCGGGCATCACCGCCGCCGCGTCGGTGCCGATGTTGGCGACCGCGCGCACCAGGGTGTCGATGTCGTCGTCCGAAGCGGCGGGGCCGTACTTGCCCAGGCGCAACGGCATGCCGAACACCTCGATGAAGGCCATCCAGTCCTTCACCGTGTAGCCCTTGAACATGAACGACCACGCCACCAGGCGCGCCAGGCCGCCGCGGATCGGCAGGCCGCTTTTCAACCGCGGCACGTGGGTGATGAACTTCATCGGCGCGAGCGGCATGCCCATCGGCGCGGCGTCGTCGAGCAGCAGCAGGCGCCGCCCGCTCTCCCGGTCGAAGGTGAACCAGCGCGGGTCGCGGTGTTCGTAGCGTTCCGGCTTCCAGGGGGTGCTGCGGGTGTCCCAGACGATCTCCGCCGCCGAATAGCCCTTGCCCAGGGCGTCGAGCAGATCGTCCACCATGTCGGGGAATTGCGGATCCTTGACCAAGTCGCGCACCGCGTCGGCGATGGCCACGTCGCGCGCCGCGTCGGTGGCCGCTTCCACCGCGGGTTCGAGGCCGGAAAGAGCGCGCTTGCGGGTGCCGAGCACCGAGGCGTAGTGCGGCTCGCGCTCCTCCATCTCCTCCGCCAGCACCAGGTAGTCCTGGGCGTCGCCCTCGGCGGCGCGGGTGAGCAGGTTGGCGAGGCGGCCGGGGGTCAGGCCGGAGGCGACGGTTCCGGTCCAGATGGTGCGGATGCCGGTCAGCGCCGGCGCCGCCACCTCCCGCCCCAAGTCTTCGCGGCGGACCGGCCGGCCGTCCGGCCCCAGGATCACGGGTCTGGTCATAGCATTCCTCTACGTGCTGCAAAGCCGCCGGTGATGCGGATGCGGCGGGTGTTCGTGTCGGTGGCCGGTGCGGCATCGTCGCCGCGGGAATCCGGCAGGGCATAGCGCCGGTGGGTTTCCCCCGGCGCCGGCGGCACCACCGGGCGATAGCCGAAAGCCTCTGCCTCGTGCAGGGTGGCGGCATAGAAGTTGAGGATGGCCACCGCGGCGTCGCCGTGGCGGCGGCCGCCGTCGGTGCCCTCGGTCCGCACGTCGCGCGGGATTTTGCCGACGCCGCCGACGACCCGGAACTGGTGCAGATCGTCGCGCACGTCGAGGTCGGCGGGCAGGTGGATGGTGCGGTCGGTGAAGGCGGCGGCGAACTTGGGCGAGATCTCGCGCAGCCAGGCGTCAGAGGGCATCAGCTCGACGATGCGGTCCGCACCGAACTTCTGCCGCGCTTCCTGGGCGAGCGGCATGCCGTTGCCGTTGGCGTCCAGCACCCCGCCCTGCAGGCGGCGGTTCTGGCGCAGCCAGAGGCCGATGGCGAAGAGCAGTTGCCGCTGCTGGTCGTAGGGGCACACCCGCAGCTCGACGATGAGGGAGACGTGACGGTGCAGCTGCGCATCGGTGTAGCCGACGCCATAGTCGGCGCGGTCCTGCCGCATGGCGAAGTCGCCGCCGATCGCGCACAGCGCATTGGCGGGGATCCGCTCCAGCTCCGGTCGGACGTGCTCGGCGAAGAAGAGGTCCATCTGCGCGCGGCGCAGCGGCGAAGGCCAGTCGACGAAGTCCAGGCCGCCAGCGGGCTCCGGCGGCTCCCACCGCGCCACCACGTAGTCCGGCCGCTGCGCCGCCTCGATCAGCGCCAGCGGCAGCATGGTGCCGTCGCCCTCGCGCGGGATCGCGTCCAGCTCCTCGCGCATCGCCTCGGTCCGGGAGCCGTAGCTCTTGCGCGCTTCGTTGTACCAGCGATGCTTATCGGCCGGAGAGAGATCGTAACCCTTGTAGCGCAGGCGCGTGGCCCAGGCCCGTTCGTACAGGCCTTGAGACACCGCGAGGTCGAACGGGAAGGTATGCACCCTTCCAGGCCTGGAACCCTCGCGCACTTCCTTCACCAGGTCGGCGAACGGATTGTTCTTGCCGTTATGGGTGGAGATGACGCGAATCTCGCCGCCCCACAGGAAGAGGGCGTTACAGGCGTCGATCACATCCGCCACGGCCGGATGGAAACCGGCTTCGTCGACGACGACCACCCCCTGGAGGCCGCGAATGTTGGCCGGGCGGGAGGACAGGGCGGAGATGCGGTGCCCCGAGGCGAAGTTGATCCGCCATGCGGTGATCTGTTTGGTGGTGCCGTCCGGTTCGACGTCGTCGAAGAGGAACTCCTCGACCTCCAGCAATTCCTTGGCGATCTTCTCGGCGAAGGAGGCACAGGTCTTGATGAACTCGCGGCCCTTTTCCCGGGTGTCGCCGATGTACCAAACGTCATCGCCTCCGGCCTGTTTTTCGGCGGCGGCGGTAAACACATCGTCGTAGGCTTCGGCCCAGGTGATGCCGGTTCGCCGTCCTTTCTCGGCGACCTTGAGGCGAGACCTGTCGGCCACCCAGACTTTCTGGTACGGCATGAGCAGGCCATCCGCCAGCGGATCGTAGGAAGCGATGGCCTCCGGTCCCCGGCTCCACAACTCATCGACGATGGATGTGGGCGGAACGTAATCAACGGCCATTTACGCCATCCCGGCCAGTTCCAGTTTCAGTTGGTAGAGGCGGTCGGCGACGTCCTTTTCGCCGGCCCTGGCGGCTGCCTTGGCCGCCTTGTCCACTTTTGCCGCGGCGGCCTTCGCCATCTCTTGGCGGGCCTTCAGGACCATGTCGGTGTCCTTCTTGGCGGCGCTGGCGAGGTGGTCCAGCGCCTTGGACAGGAACATCACCTTGGCCGGATCCTGCAGCACCGGCACCGGCAGCGCGCCCTCCTCGCCGTCGTCGGACGGCGCGAGCGTTCCGGACTCGGCGGCCATGATCAAGTCGGTGACCACCGCGTGCATCAGTTCGACGTTGAGCGCGGTGAGGCGGCTCTCCTTCTCGCCGGTGCGGCGCACCAGCGCCTCGGCGATGCTGCGCGAGCGCTGCAGCTTCTCCGCCAGTTGGGAGAGGCCCTGGATGTGGACCCCCAGGCGGCCGCGGCTGGGCACCAGGTCGGGGTCGATCGGCGGCGGTTCGGTCAGTTCGGGCGGCAGCGCCCCGGGCAGATCGGGGCGGCGCCCGGCGGCGAGGTCGCGCAACACGGAGAGGATCTGGTCGATCGTCCAGCCGTGCGCCTGGCGCAGCTCGGCGATCAGCTCGCGCACCTCGGGCGGCAACTGATCGACCTTGGAGGGGCGGTCGCGGCGTGCCATGGCGTCACCGCCGCCAGGTGGAGCGTTCGACCCCGGCGACATCGATGCGGCCGTAGGCGGCATTCTCCCCGCGTTCGGTGACGGTCACCACCCGTACCACGTTCTCGAACCATTGTTCGGTGGTGCAGCCGCGCGCGCGCAGGAGGTCCAGATCCTCGCGGATGTCGTCGCGGGTGGCCTGGGCGAACCCGCCCTGGGCAGCGGCAAGGGCGATCACCGACTCGTTGGCGGAATCGCCCAGAGAGACCAGCAGGCGCAGGATGAAGGTGCGGCGGCTGGCCGCCACGGCATCGGCGAAGCTGTTCATCAGTCCTTCTCCTCCATGCCGATGCGCATCATCAGGTCCACCGGCTTCTCCACCGCGCCCAGCTTCGCCGCCACCACGTTGACCACGCCGGTGAGCCGCACCACGCCCTTGTCGATCTGGTGCATCTGGTCCTTCAGATCGTCGATGTCCCCGCGGTTGGGCAGGTGCGTCAGCTCCGCCGCGATCCGGGTGAACTGCTGTTCGCCCTTCTGCAGCTGCTCGCCGATCTCTTCATGCTTGCCGCTATGCGCGGCGGCCCAGGACTCGAACTCCTCGCGCGGCAGGAAGCGCCGCCCGAGCGACCACACCACCCAGCCCAGGCCGACCTGGGCGAGGAACAGCAGCACCGGCCACCACTTCAAAAACATGTCACTCATGGCCGCCGTCCCCCGCCGGTTTCGCGGTCCTGGTTCTGGCCGCGAGTGCCGCATCCGTCGCCACGTTCACTCCTCGCTGCCCGTCTGCAACAGCCTGATCCCCCTCTGTTTGATAGAGTTCCAACGCTCTTGCGGTGCGATCGAGGGCGGTTCGTAGGTCCGCACAGACAGCGGAGCCGGTTCCGCCACCGGACACGGCGGCACCACCGTTTCCGGCGGCGGCGTGCTGGCGCAGCCGCTCAAGAGCGCGGCGCAGATCATCGGACAGGCGAGCGCTTTCAAGACGCGCTTCCTCACGCGCACGGTCGAGGTGGGCATAGGCTTCGTCCCTGGCAGCGGAGGCCTCGTGGGCGCGGCGTTCGGCCTCCAGGGTTTCGGCGGTCTTCGCGGAAAGGGTTTTTGCGGCCGCCGCGTCGCGCACCGCTATTTCAGCCTCATGGATGGCCGTATCGTAGGTGTGCACCAGTACGCCGGAGAGAATCGCCGCGGCGATGACTGCGACCGCGAACCCCGCCCAGCCGACGATCTTGGTGGCCTTGGCGGCGTCACCGCCGATCCATCCGGACACGATGCTGATCAGCCACCCGATAACCGCCGTCACAACCCGGCCTCCATCATCGCCCGCCATTTGGCGATGGCCACCACGTAGCCGGTGGTTTCGGCGGCATGACGCCCGGTGACGGCGGGCAGGCACGGCGCGATCCCGGACCAGTCGCGCGCATCGTCGCAAGCGCGCTGCGCCGCGAGGATGTTGCCGAGGCCGCCGTTGTAGCTGGCCTGGGCCAACTCCTGCCGCCGATCGGGCGGACGCGGGGCGGACCAGGCGCGGCGCAGCCGGGCCATGTAGTAGGCGCCCGCTTCGATGGCGACGTCGTCGTGGGGCGAGGCGGCGGGGGACAGGTGCAACTGGCGGCGCAGGTCTTGCCATGTTCCCGGCATGATCTGAGCCAGACCCGCCGCACCCACCGGCGAAACGGCACCGGGTTTCAGGCGGCTTTCCTGCCACAACTGGGCCTTCCAGGACGCGGGAAAGGGGTAGTCCGGCCACCACGTCGCCACCGCGGCGGCGATGGTGCGGTCGTAGCGGCTGGGGAACGCCGTGCCCGCGCGGGCCGGCGCGCACCCCATCAACCCGGCGATCACCAGGCCGATGGCGAGAAAACGCAGGCCGTAGTAGATCGCTGCCGAAAACGGACTGCGGCGGATCGCGGCGAGCGCCGCGCCGAACCCCTTTGGATCGTTACGGGCGAGTGCGGAGGCGGCGCGCGCGTCCAACCAGCGGGAGACGAAGACCAAGAGCAGGATGCCCAGGATCGCATATCCGATCTTGAGCATTCCGGCGGCGGCGATGAAGCTGTCGAACATGAAAAATCCCCGATGCGGCATCGGGGATCAGCCTAGGCGTCAAGACGGAACACTTCCGCGCGGAAGTCTTCCGCGCACCGTGCATATCGAGACGATCAACGGTGGCACGAGAGGTGCGCGCGGTCAATCCCGTGGGAACAGGTCGCCCTGGTCCGGGTCTTGAGGATCGGCGTTGCGCACCATGCGCACGTAGCGGGCCGAACAGCCGACGGCGCGGGCGGCATCGGTGGGGTCCAGAGCCTCGACCCGACGTAGCGCCGCCTTCTTGCTGCCCAGCCCGGCGGCGAGCGGGATGTCGTGGTGACGGTTGCCGTAGGTTTCCGCCAGAACCAGGGCGGCCTCCAGGCTGATCACTTTGCAGATCTCGTTCTCGGGCGTGGGATGAGCGGGGATGTAACGCTTGGTGCCGCCCCAGGCGGCGGCCAACTGCAACGCATCGGCCCGCAGGCCGCGCCGGTCCAGTTCGCCGAGCATGCCGGGGAGAGCCACCGTCATCCGGCGATCCCCCTGATCCGTTGCCCGAGAGCCGCGATGGCGCGCTGCAGCTCGGCATCGTCCGCCACCAGGGAGACGACGTCGGCGAGGCACGCCGCCGGAGCCTTCCCCGCGGCGGCGAGGATGCGCCACTGGGCGGAGAGCACGCAGCGCCGCGGGTTCGCCGCCGCCCGCCAATCCACCCCGGCGCGCTGCTTGAGCATCTGCTTCAGCGCGGTGATCACCGCGTCGGCATCGCCGGCGCGCACCCACGCGGGATCGTCCACCCCCTTCTGGCGTTTCACCCAGGTTCTGAGAGCGCTCTCGGAGGGGTCTGAGACCAGTCCGAGATGGTAGGCGGAGAGCCACAGGGCGCGGGCCTTCCGCGCGATCGGGGTGGAGGCGGCCCGGCGCGCCGACGGCGCCGCGGCGCCGTTGATCGCATCCAGCACCCGGCGCAGTTGCGCATCGGTGCAGCCGGAGGCCGACCGCGTGCCGCCGTCCGTCACCAGGGCGATCTTGTCGCGGTAGGTGTCCTCGTCCAGGCCGTGCGCCTTGGCGGCGACGTGCACGGCGGCGATCAGCTTGCGGCGGGTGGCGGGCATCATGACGCGGCCTCGAACAGATCGACCTGGTCGCCCCAGACGTCCCACCCGGCGCGGCGGCGCCGGGCGAACAGCTCGGCCTTCGGCACGTCGGGGAACATCCGCTCCAGCGCGGCGGCCATGCTTTCCGGCTTGCGCGAATGATCGAGGCGGACGTCGACGAGGCCACCCTCCTCCACGTCGGCGAAGAGGCCGTTGCGTTCGCTGCGGCTCCTGATCTTCGGGTCCGCGAAGCTGCCGATCGGCGAGCCGATCGCCCCGGTGAGAAACGGTTCGCAGCTACCGCGGAAGCCGTAGCCGGTGCCGAAGGCGTCTTTCCCTCCGGACGTTTTCTTGAACCAGGCGCCGCCGGACTTCGGCACGAAGCGCCAGGCGCGCAGCACCCCGGTGGCGTCGCCCGGCGCGACCAGGTTCCAGAGCGACCACAGCACGATGAAGCAGTCCGGAGCCGCCAGCTGGTCGACCGGCAGCGCCGCGATTTCCGCGAGGCTCATGCAGGCGTAATGCGCCTCCGGCGACTTCGCATAGCCGTTCGGCGTGCGCATCGCCTGCCGCCACGGCGGGTCGATCAGGAGCACGCCGTAATGCAGGGGCTTGAGGTCGCCGAAGGGCCAAGGGCTCATTGCCATCATCCCTCCAGGTCGGCGCGCCAGCCGGGCTTCGCGCGGGTTTCGGCGTCGGCGGCGTCGGCCAGTTGCCGCAAGCCGTCGGACACCGGGGCCGGGGCGTCCGGCGCATCCAGCAGGGCGCGGGCGGCGCGCAGCTCCAGCCGCAGCCTCTCCCGTGCATGGCGCAGATCGGCGGCGGCAACCGGGCGAGCGGTCATGCTTTCGCCCTCCGGATGGCGGGCTCGCCGCGCTCCGCAAGCGCCTTGTTGGCCCGTTCCCACAGCCAGTTCGTGGTGCGCGCCGAGCCGTTGATCAGCCAGGGCTGCTGCGGCACGAGGCTGCCGAACACGGTGTTGCCGTATCGGCGCAGCGCGTCGACGGCCGGTTGATCCGGACCGAAATCCACGCTGCGGGTGACGCCGTGGGCGGCGATATGATCCGCGATCATGCGCGAGCGCTCGTCCGTCTCCGCCGCTGCGGGTGCGGCGGATTTCGGCGGTTCGGAGACCGGATCGAACAGCAACGTGCTGCGGCGGTTGCGCGGATACGCCTTGTGCCAACCATGCTTTCGGGCCTGCTGCGCGATGGCTCCGGCGGATTTGCCGAACTCGGCCCCGATCTCCCCGTAGGAAAGGCCGGCGGCGAGGTGGCGTTCCAACTCGGCGAGATTTTCCGGGGTCCAGATCAGGTACTGCGTTGCCGCTTCGCCAGGCGCTTGTGCAGGCGGCGCGATGCCCGGTTCGACGCGCTCATCCGCTGCAGCATCTCCAGGGCCTGAGGAGAGTCCGACAGGGTGAGCAGCTTGAGGCTGTTCAGCTCCCGCCTGTCCTGCGCCTGTTGGCCCGGGTTCGGCCTGAGCAGAGGGCGTTTCGGCAGTGCGATCATCGGTGGATACCTCCGGGTTGCGAGCAGGCCGCCGCCGCGCGACACCGGCCCCGGTGCGCACCGGCGGCGTCGGGGTTTCCGGGGCGGGGGTTTCGGGCTGTGCCGGAAGGACGACGGCCTGCGTCCTGTCCAGGTCGGCGCGGAACTGTGCCGCGAGGTCGGCGGGGTCGATGTCGGACCGCAAGGTGATGGGGCAGCCTGCGCCGAGGACGAATTGCTCCGCCCGCGCGGCGAGTTCCACCACGTCGCGCCCGGCCGCGTGCGGGGCCAGCAGCTCTAGCAGACGGAGGCGCAGCGCGGAGGGAGTCGTCGGTTCAACGGTGTACGTCATGGCAACCTCGTTCGTCGGCCTGGCATCGTCAGGGCGGGGCGGCCAACCCCTCGCCGACCGCCGGGAAGGCCCGGCGGTTTCGCCTCAGTTGGACGTCAGCAGCCCGGCGACGCCGGGGCGGCGACCGCCGTTGACGGCGGCGTTGATGTCGATGTTTCGGGCGGCGGCAGCACCGCTCCATTGTTCGTTGTCAAACTTTTTGCCCGCGCCCTTCACCGGGGCGAGGGGCTTGCTATCGAACTGGATGCCCTTGCGTTGCAGGGCGTCTTCCACCGCCGCCAGAGGGGAGAGGACGAGGGCTTGGTGGTTGGTGCCTTCCACCTTCGGCGTGCGCCGCCACTGCTGCTCCCACAGCTTGGCCTTGAGAGCGGAAACGAGGCCCTGCTGGAATGCCTTGGTGGCTTCCCGTTTCGTCTTGGGCGTGCGGCGGCGGCGGTATTCCGGCCCTTTCTGCCATTCCCTGGTCGCGGCCTTGACGTGCCGCTCCAGGAGCGCATGGAGATACTCGGCGACGGCCACGTCGTTCCAACGGCCGAAATAGACCACTGTCCAGCGGCCGCCGCAGCCGCTGTACCAAAGCTTGCAGTGGCAGAAGATAGCGGCCTGAGACCACAGGGCGTCCACCACGGTGCGGCGGCCGATCTCCACCCGGTATTCCTCGAATTCCAGGGCGGCCTCGGTGACGCCATGCTTGGAGAGCAGCTCGGAAGCCTTGGCGGCGGCGGCCAGGGCCTCCGCCTCGGTGCAGCCGCGATCGGTGGTGCGGGCGCGCAGCGCGGCCAGGGTTTCGCGCAGACGGCGGCGGGCTTCGGTGTCGATCATGCCGCACCTTCCTGGGGTTCGCCCCCGGTTTGGTCGTTGCCGACGACAAGATCGCCGGAGATCCGGAGCGGCTTGCCGTCCACGACGACGGTGATGCCGTTGACGGCCGCGGCGGCGGCGATCTCGGCGGCGATGTCGGCCGCGTCGGCGTCACCGGCGGCGAGCAGGTCCACTAGGTCCATGGCGTCGTCGGAGATGAGCATGGTCTGGGTACGCGCCCACGCGGGGGCATCGATGAGCACGCTGTGGCCGGAAAGCTCGATCAGGCAGACGAAATCGCCGGTTTCGCGGGCGATGCCCAGGGTGAGGACGGGTGCGCCTGCCCGCGGCAGCACGGGGAGAACGGGGATCCGGTTCATCGTGCGCCTCCCAGAAGATCGAGCGCGGCGTCGATCAGACTGCCGACGTCTTCGCGGGCCTGCGGCGGCAACCGGCTGAGCCGGGCCATCAGGACTTCCTCCGGGGTCGGCGTGGTCGCCGAGGGGAGGTCGAGGCCGTCGAAGAACCAGGCCGGGTGAACGGAGAGGGCCGCGGCGATCTCCACCAGGCGGGAGCACGAGACGCGATTGAAGCCGCGCTCGTACTTCTGGATCTGCTGGAAGGTGACGCCGCAGGCGGCGGCCAGCTCCTCCTGCGTCATGTGCAGGGCCTGGCGCATCTCGCGGATGCGCGCGCCGACGTGCAGATCGACCGGCTGCGCCTGGCCTTCTGCGGTCTTGGACGGGCGGTAGGTCATGCCGCACCGCCTTCCGCCGGGGTCTCCACGAACTCCGCGATCGAGCCGTCGAGGACGGCGATCGCTCCCCCGAGATATTCGGCGGCCGCACAGGAATCGCCCCCGACGAGGGCGGCGGCGGCGGCCTGCAGGGTGTCGATGGCCTCCGTGCGCTTTTCCTCCGCTTCCTCCACCCGGCGGCGCAGGCTGCGGCGGGCGAAGGCGGCAGGGCCGGGTTCCACCGCGGCGAGGTCCAGGGGCACCATCTTCCAGGCGCCGTCGGCCGTGGCGCGGCGATAGATGCGGATGTAGCGCTTGGAGCCCACCACGCGCACCGCATCGTCGATGGCGCGGCAGAAGTCCGCCCAGCGCGCATCGTCCACCTGCATACGGCGCAGGGCGAGGATCGAGCGCACGTCCACCTTGCCCTCCTGGTCGACCTTGAAGGCCCGCTTGACCAGGGTCAGCAGGAACGGATCGACGCCCTCGCCGCGTTCCAGGATCATCGCGTCGAGCACCGCCTTCGCCGCCTGCAGTTCGGGGCCGAGGACGATGCGGTCGGACACCGCGACCTGCACCTTGAGCAGGCCGTCGAAACTGACGAAGGTGCGGTTGCCCTTGGTTTCGCGGGGTTCGACGCCGTAGTCCTGGGCGAGCAGCGCATCAAGCGCGGCGATATCGGCATCGGTGTGGGCGACGAAGCGCGCCAGCTCGGCCGAGAGATCCTCGGCATAGTCGGAGACCCTGCGGACCATCTCGTCCATCAAGAGGTCCATCGGCTTGATGTTGGCCAGGGCGACCAGGTCGCCCTGCGCGTTGCGCAGGTACCGGGTGCCGTCGATGACGAGGGCGGTGGCGGTGAGGCCGTTCATGAGGCGATCCTTTCGATCCAGGGGGTGAGGTACATTGTCTTGATCCAGCGCCACTGGGCGCGGATCCACGAGGGGCGTTTACGGGGCATCGGCGGGGGCCTCCTGCAGGGCGAGGCGGGCGACCCGGCGGATGAATTCCGCCGGGTCTCTGGTGACAAGGCCGAGGAGCGCGCGGCGGAACGCCTCGGTGGTTTCCTCGGCCATGAGATTGGCCAGCTCCACGTCCACCGACGGGCTCACCGTGCCGATGAGAATGGCGTCGCGCAGGGCGTTGAGGTCGGCGGCGGTCCGCCTGTCCCTGCGCCGCTTCTGCACGGCGGCCAGCGCGTGGAGGATGGTGGTGCGGTCGCGCTGGAAGTCGCGGGCGATCTGCGGCAGGGAGCGCAGCGGCAGCAGCTGCACCGCAAGCCACATCGCCACCTGGCGCGGATGCGCGTAGCGCCGTTCCCGCCGTGGGGACTGCATCGCGTCGTGCGGCAGGCGGTACCAGTCCGCGGTCATGTCCATGATGCAGCGCACGGTGAGGAGCGGCTGGTCGCCTTTGGTCAGCATGGCCGCACCTCCGGCGTGTCCGGCGCGTCCGGAACCGGGGGATAGCGGGCGGGGTCGAGGATGTCCGGGCGCTCCACCGCGACGTTGAAGATCAGGAGGCCGAGGGCCAGCTTGCCGGTGAGCGCGGCGACCGAGCCATGGTCGGGCGCGCCGAACACCACGCCCTCGGCGGCACGCACCGCTTCGGCGAGGCTCACCGGGCCGGACGCGATGCGCCCGCCGGCGGGCGTCCATTCCGCCACCCACAGGGACTCGGCGGTGTCGCGCAGGATCACTACCTGCCGTCCGGGAAGGCTGGATACCGCGATGGGACGGGCGACGATCTGCCGCCCGCCGCGCGCGAATATCCAGGGCGCCTTGAGGTCGAGAGGCGTCATGCCGCACCTCCCGGCCCGGTCAGCGCCGCGCCGGTGCGCACCCCGGCGCGGTCGAGGATGACCGCCATGCGGATCACGTTCTCCGGCAGGTCGCCCGCGACCGTCAGCACCGTCGGCGCGATCTGCGCCGCCTCCAGCGCACGGGCCTGCGCCGCGAGGTCGCGGAGCAGCGCCACCAGATGGGGCACGCCGGTCGCCGGAACCGTGACGCCGTCATCGCCGCACTGCGCGAATCCATAGGCCAGGTGGTCGATGTCTTGACTGAGCATGGGTCACCTCCTGTTGGCGGCGCCGCCGGGGCGCATCATCCGGGCGTTGCGGTAGGCATGCCGAAAGTCGGCGCGGTCGGAGACCGTGAAGACGATCGGCAGGTCGCGGGTTGCGGCGTCCTCGCAGAGGTAGACCTTGACGTAGGGGCCGGAGACCGCGCTGGTGCCGATATCGACCATGCAGTCTTCGATGTGTTTGGGCAGGTCGGTCCCGGGCGGGATGGAGATCAGCGGAATCAAGTGTTCCAAGACCTTCTCGGCATTGAGTTCAAAAGCCATCATCCCCTCCTCAGTTGGCGACGGCGGCGAGGTTGACGTCGATCTGCTCCCAGGCGGCGCGGATGTGGCGCAGCCCGCGCTCCTCGCCACCGCCAGCGGCCAGCATCGAGGCGAGCTTCATCACCTTGTCGAGGTTGCGCAGCGCCCCGGGCTTGCGCCCCACGGTTTTCAGGAAGTCGACCTCGGCCTTCTCGGTCACGCCCCAGGCGGCGACCAGGGCGCAGATGTCGCCCGCGTGCGGCTGGTACTGGCGGAACTTCATCCCGGCGCGGGAGAACAGCTGCGCGGTGGCCTCGTCGCCCTTGCCGTAGAGGCGGGAGTGGATCTGCCGGTTACCGCACATCGCCACCCCCACCTTGGCGGTATCGTGGATGACGCGCAGCTGGTCGAAGGCGGCGGTGCTGAGGAACTGCGCCTCATCGACGATGATCAGCGCCTGCAGGCCGCGCACCTTGGCGCGGATCGCCGAGGAGTATTTGGTGGTGGCGTGTTCGTCGATGCCCATGCCGAAGCAGAGCGCCGCCAGCATGGCGTTGGCCGACGCCCAGGAGGGCTCCATGGTGACGAGGAAGACGTTGGGATTGTTGTCGCGGTAGTATTCCAGCGTGCAGGTCTTGCCCAGCCCGGGCGCGCCGATGATCGGCACGAAGTCGGGGGCCACCTGCGCCCACTGCAGGGCGGGGATGATCCGGCGCGCCGTCGGCGTCAGCTGGAACTCCGGCGCCACCGGAATGGCGGCCGCGGTGCGGGCGCGCTCGACGCGCGAGCCCAGCCACGACTTGGCCTTGACCGCCACCTTGAGGTTGTCGCCCGCGTAGGTCGCCGCGAGGAAAGCGGCGAAGGTGGATTCGGCGATGCCGGCGTCGCGGGCGGCGGCGGCCTGCGACGGATAGGCCTCCGCGGCCACGCGCTTGGCGTCGATGCGGATCTGCTCGATCTGCTCTTCGCTGAGGGTTTCGGCTATGACGTTCATCTGATAGATTCCCTTCCGGTTGAACCCGACTTGGTGAAAACCCAGGGCGCGGCGTGGCTTGCAGGCTGCCGCGCCCTACTCTTTCCCCTGGCGCAGCAAGGCCACGCCGCGGGAGAAATGCTCGAAGAAGTCGATGGTCTGCCCCATCGGCGCATCGTCGCCGTGGGCCTCGGCCTCGCGCTTGAGCGCAAGGTTGCCGAAGGTGCCGCGCACCACCTTGTTTTCCGGCGGTTCCGACTGGTCGATTTCGGCCTGGACCGCCGCCACCGCGTCGACTCCCAGGGAGACCGACGCATCCGCCAGCTCCTTCACCGACTTGGCGTAGGCCTTGAGCTTGCGTCCGTGGGTCTTGGCCGCGGCTTCGTCGTTGTAGGCGACGTCGCCCAGCGGCTCCGCGGTGCAGACGAAGGTGCCGTCCAGCCGGTAGACCGCGATGGGCCGGTCCAGGTGGTCGGGGTCGAAGCGCACCGTGACCTTTTTGCCGATCAACCCGACCAGGCGCTCGTGCCAGTAGCGCGTCTTGTAGAGCAGCACCTCGCCGGTGGGCTTGCGGCAGGTCACCCCCGCCATCGACAGCATCCACATCCGGCGCTTCTCCTCCGGAACCTGGCGGATGATGCTCTTGGCGTAGCTTTCGTCGAAAACCTCCTGGTAGGAGCGGCCCTGCGCCGTCGCGCCGTTGCGCCCCTTCCAGGTGTTGAAGCGCGCGATCTCGCGCTCGGCCACCTTGATCAGGGTCTCGATGGGAACGACCTTGGACCCGTAGTTCGCGGGCTTGTTCGTCGGTCTGTTGCCGGTGTAGGCCCCGGCGCATTCCGGCGCCTTGGAGATGTAGCGGGAGAGGTCGCCGAAGGCGCGTTCGATGGGCTTGGATTGCCCGTGCGCGGGCTTGGTGAAGTGGATCTCGCAGCCCATGTCGGCGAACAGTCCGACCGGGTCGTCATCCTTGATCTTGAAGCGGTGGCGGAACCGCGTGCCGCCGGTGTTCTCCTTGGCCGCCGCGGCCATCGTGTTGTCGGACCAGACGTGATCCGGCGCGCCGTAGGCCTCCACCACGTCGAGGAAGGCCAGGCGGAACCCGTGCGCGCTCTCGCTGCGGTCGATCCGCCAGCCGACGATCATGCCGCTGTAGAGATCCTGGAAGGTCAGCAAAACCGCCCGCTCCGTCGCGGCGCCGTCTTCCCAGCGGGTGAAGACGTCGATGATGTGGCCGTCGTAATTCACGGCTTCCAAGGCGTGGAATCCGCTGCGCGTCCGGCGCTGGTGGGGGAAGCTCCGCTCCAGCTCCTCGCGGCCCTTGCGCCGCAGGAGGATCACCTTGGGGTCGATCTCGCGCTCGATCTTGCGCTGGAGCGTCTTCTGGCTGGGGATCGTCCAGCCCATTTTCGACTTCTCGTTGGTGTCGACGAGGCGGCGGTAGCACTCGGCGATGCTGGGCTCCTCGTTGCGGAGCCAGTCGGCCTTGAAGATCTCCCACGCCTCGTCGCTGATTTCGGCGGTGGCGGTGCGCCCCGCGTAGTGGTCGGCCAGATAGGGCAGCCAGTCGGCCCGATCGACGCCCGCGACGCGGCCCTCCCAGTCGTAGTAGGTGCGGCAGGGCACGCCCTGCGGCCCACAGACGAACTGGATGGCGATCTCCTTGCTCGTGCCGCCGCGGATCATCGCATCGACGTCCAGCAGCACCTTCAGCCGTGCCCGCGCCTTCTCCTTGCGGGCCTCCGAGAGCGCCTCGAAACGCTTCCAGGCCGCCTCCGCCGATAACTGAGCCTTGACCTGGGAGCGGACCGCTCCGGCTTCGGGGGCGTTCATCAGGTCGACCAGCTTGGCCCGGGCGCGTTCCGGCAACAGGGAATAGTGGTATTCGATGCCGCCGCCGCGGCCCTGGCGCCGACGCCACACACCGCGCGGATTGACGGCGGTACATTCACGGTCGGCAGCACTCCAACCATCCCGTTTGGCCGCCATCTGGATGGCGCGGTCGGTGGTCGGAATATCCGGAAGCTTCATCTCGGCCAAAGCGGCGGCGGTGAACCATTCCTTCTTCATGGCCGCCCCCCGCAAACGCTGCTACCTTCGGGGGCATCCCCATCGTCGGAGGCACGCAGATGGACATCCCGCAAACCCTGGCCGCGGTCGGTTCGGCCATCGGCTCCGCCAACGGACTGGTCGACTTCCTCAAAGGTGCGAGCGCGCTGAAAAGCCCGCAGGGCGAGGCGGTCGCGGCGGCGCAGGAGCAGGCCCTTGAGATGAAGAAGGCGCTCTACGCGGCGCAGGACACGATATTCGCGCTGAAGGACCAGGTCGCGGGGTTGGCCGACAAGGTCAAGGAGCTTGAAGTTCAGCTGAAGCACCGCGAAGAGCATGTCCTTCAGCAGCTTGGACCCGGTGCGTTTGTGTATGTCGCAAAGGGAGTGCATGACGCGGTAAAACAGGGACCATGGTTTTGCCAGCCCTGCTTCGAGGACGGCAAACTGTCGGTACTCCAGCTTTCCAAGCCGGATTTTCACGCCGACGAGTTCCAGTGCCCGCGCTGTCATGCCGTGGTCCGCATCCCGAACGACCGGGAAATGGAGGTTCTGACCGCGCGCTCCCCGAACCGTTTCGACGGATTTCTCTGATCCGCTCATCGCCGGGCCTCCCCGGCGGCGCGGCTCGCTCCGATCTTGCGTGCGAAGACGTACATCTCGGCGGTGGTCATCAACGCGCCGTTCACCC
>JBFWJB010000003.1:0-26784 GCA_050253435.1 Rhodospirillaceae bacterium | reverse complement strand
GGGGCCCGGCGCGGTCTCCCGCCTGCTCCCGCGCCGCGCGGATCGCAAGATCCAGCACGTCGGGGCGCATCACCATGCCCGGCCCGCCGCCGACCGGCGTGTCGTCCACGGTGCCGTGGCGATCCAGGGCGTGGTCGCGCAGGTTATGCGCCGCCAGCTCCCAGATCCCGCGCTCGAGCGCGCGGCCCGCCAGCGAAAACCCCAAGGGCCCGGGGAACATGCCGGGGAAGATGGTGAGCACCGTGGCCAGCCACGCCGGACCCGCCGCCCTTTCCTCTTCCCGCCGTTCCGCGCCCATTTCCGGAGCGTTCGCCGTCATTCGTTCTCTCCGCCGCGGGCGTTCCCGTCGTCCGGTCCCTCGGACCAATCGACGGTAAGCCAGCCCCCGGCCAGGTTCACCTCCGGCACCGCCGCCCTGGTGAACGGCACCGATGCCAGGCTTCCGTCGGCGCGGCGGATATCGAGGATATCCCCGGCGCCGTAATCGAACACCGCCACCACCTGCCCGAGAAGGGCTCCGTCCGGCGCCTTGGCTTCAAGGCCGACCAGATCGGCGTGGTAGAAGGTCTCCTCGTCCTCCGGCTCCGGCAGGCGGCTCCGCGCCACAAACAGCATGGTGCCCTTCAGGGCCTCCGCCGCATTGCGGTCCGCGATGCCGTCGATGCGCGCCACCACCGCCCCCTTCGCCCGGCCCCGCACCGACAGGCGCAGGGTCTTTTCGCCGGGCTCGTCGGTGACCGGGCCATAGGCCCCCACGTCTTCCGGCTCCGCGGTGAAGGGCTTGATCCGCACCTCCCCCCGGATACCCTGCGCGCCGACGATGACGCCCAGGCAGACGCGGCTGGTGTCCGCAACCGGTTTCACCGGCGGCCTCCGGCCTTAGGCCTCGGCCGGGGCTTCGGCGGCGGCGGCGGCGGCCTTGGCCTTCTCCGCGGCGCGCTCCTGCGCCTTCTTCTTCGGCGCGGACTTCTTGGGCTGTTCCGACAGCGCCGGAGCCGGGATCACGCCACTCTGGCCGAGGAAACGCGCCACGCGCTCCGACGGCTGCGCGCCGACGCCGAGCCAGTACTTGACGCGCTCTTCCTTGAGCACCAGACGGTTGGCGTGCTCCTTCGGCAGCATCGGATCGTAGGAGCCGAGCTTCTCGATGAAGCGGCCATCGCGCGGCGCCCGGGAATCGGCGACGACGATACGGTAGAACGGGCGCTTCTTGGCGCCGCCGCGAGTCAGACGAATACGAAGCATGGTTCGATTTTACCCTTCGTGCTTGTGTGTACCTTCCGTCCCGGCTCCCCGCCGGGGCGAACCCATGGGCGGCACCGCCGCCCGATCCTTCTTCAGAACTTGAACCCGCCCGGCGGGAAACCCCCGCCGAAACCCGGCGGCATTCCGCCCCCCATCGGGGGCATGCCGCCGCCGAAGCCCGGCGGCAGACCGCCTTTTTTGCCGAGCTTCTTCATCTGTTTCATCATCTGCGCCATCTGCTCGTACTGCTTGAGCACCTTGTTGACCTCCTGCACCGTGGTGCCGGAGCCCGCGGCGATGCGCTTCTTGCGGGAGGCCTTGATCAGGTCCGGGGCGTGGCGCTCCTTCGGCGTCATCGACAGCAGAATCGCCTCCTGGCGCTTCAGCAGGTTGTCGTCGAGGTTGGCCGAGGCCATCTGCTTCTTCATCTTGGCGATGCCCGGCAGCATGCCCATCAGGCCTTTGATGTCGCCCATCTTGCGCAGCTGGCGCAGCTGACCCAAAAGGTCGTCGAGGTCGAACTTGCCCGCCATCATCTTCTTGGCGAGCTTCTCCGCCTCGTCGGCCTGGAAGTTCTCCGCCGCCTTCTCCACCAGGGAGACGACGTCGCCCATGCCGAGAATGCGCCCGGCGATGCGGTCGGGGTGGAAGACCTCGAGCTTGTCGAGCTTTTCGCCCGCGCCCAAAAACTTGATCGGCCGCCCGGTCACCGCGCGCATCGACAGCGCGCCGCCGCCCCGCGCATCGCCGTCGATACGGGTGAGCACGATGCCGGTGATGCCGACCTTCTCGTTGAACTCGCGCGCCAGCGTCACCGCGTCCTGGCCGGTCATCGCATCGACCACCAGCAGGGTCTCGTGCGGCTTCGCCACGTCGCGGACCTTGGCCACCTCGTCCATCAGCTCGGCGTCGATGTGCAGGCGGCCCGCGGTGTCGAGGATGACGACGTCGTAGCCTTCCTTGCGGCCGACCGCCATGGCGCGCTTGGCGATCGCCACCGGCATCTCGCCGATGACCACCGGCAGGCTGGCGACGCCCGCCTGGCTCGCGAGTTGGGCCAATTGCTCCTGCGCCGCCGGGCGGTAGACGTCGAGCGAGGCGAGAAGGACCTTCTTTCTTTCCTTCTCCTTCAAACGCAGCGCGATCTTGCCCGAGGTGGTGGTCTTGCCCGAGCCCTGCAGGCCGACCATCAGAATCGGCACCGGCGGCACCGCCGCAAGGTCGAGCTCCGTCGCGTCCGAGCCCAGGGTTTCGACCAGGGCGTCGTGGACGATCTTCACCACCATCTGGCCGGGGGTGATCGAACGGACCACCTCCTGCCCGGTCGCCTCCTCGCGCACCCGGGCGACGAAGTCCTTGACCACCGGCAGGGCGACGTCGGCCTCCAGCAGGGCGACGCGGATTTCGCGCATCGCGGCGTCGACATCCGCCGCCGACAGCGTCGCACGACGCTTCAGCTTGTCGAATATCCCGCCCAGACGATCGCTCAGCGTATCGAACATCGGCCCATCCCTAACGCCGCGCACGCGGCGGAAATTGCCCAAAACCCAACGCGCCCGTGCGCGAACCCTCGCGGACGGACGGACTTCCTCGGAAGCGTCACGGGCGCACGGCGCCCTCCAGACACAGGAAGAGGCAGAGAAATACGCAATTTGCCGAAGCGAGTCAAGACAGCCGCTTCATCGGCACCGACCAGGCGAGCGCGCAACCCACCGCGACGAACCCGGCGATCAGCAGGAACACGTAGCGGAAGCTCGACGCCACCGCCACGGTGACGCCCTCCCGCGCCGCCGCAGAAAGCCCTTCGAGCGCCGCCGGACCGTGCGCCAGAAGCGCGCCGAAATGCTCCGCCGCCGCCGGGCTCGCAATCGAGAGGGAGGAGAACATCAGCATCGAGGTCAGCGCGGTGCCGAACGCCGCGCCGACGGAGCGGGAAAACGCCACCGCCCCCGCCGCCGCACCCAGCATGCGCGGCCCCGCCGCATCCTGCGCCACCACCTGCACCACGTTCATCACGCTGCCCATCAGCAGCGCCAGCACCGCCAGCAGCACCGCCACGTCGGTCATCGCCATCGTCTCATGGACCAGCGCCAGCCAGAACAGAAGCCCGGCCCCGGGGATCAGCGCCACCGCCGGAAAGATCACCGTCCGCCCGGTGCGGCTGACCAGCCGCCCGGTGATCAGCGCGCCCGCGCCGATGCCCACCGCGATCGGCAGCAGCACCAGCCCGGTGCCCGAGGCGGTGGCGCCGCGCGCCACCCGCAGATACACCGGCATGAAGGTGATCAGCGACACCAGCGCCGCGCCGTGGCAGGCGGCGAGCGCATCGCTGCGCCAGATCGACGGCTGGCGCAGCAGCTTCACCGGCAACAGCGGATGCTGCGTTTTGTTCTCCCGGCGCAGCAGCAGGATCAGCGCCGATACCGACAGCCCTGCCAGCATCGCCACGCCCGGCGTCATCGCCACGCTGCGCTGAATCTGCTCCAGCGCCAGAAGCGCCGGCACGACGAACAGCGCAAACCAGCCGAGGCCGGGAAAATCGAAGACGAAATCGCCGTGCTTCGGCGCGTGCGACGGCAGCCGCCGCATCGCCACCGCGGCGGCCAGCCCGAGCGGAATGTTGATGAGAAAGATCGACCGCCAGCCGAACGCCGCGGTGAGATAGCCGCCCACCACCGGGCCAAAAGCGTTGGAACTGACGATTACCGCCGAGATATAGCCCTGATAGCGCGCCCGCTCGCGCGGCGGCACCGCCTCGCCGATCAGCGATTGTGCCATGGTCATCAAGCCGCCGCCGCCCAGGCCCTGCAGCACCCGCGCGAGGGTGAGGGTCAGAATGCTCCCCGCCGCGGCGCACAAAGCCGAGGCCGCCACCATCACCCCGAGCGCCACGAACATCATGCGCTTGCGCCCGAACACGTCGCCCAGGCGCCCGTACACCGGCGCCGCCACGGTGTTGGCGATGAGATAGCCGACGACGATCCACGACATCCGCTCCACATCGCCGAGCGAGCTGGAAATCGCGGGCAGCGCCGTAGCGACGATGGTCTGATCGACCACGCCCAGGAACATCGGCAGCATCAGGGATGGAAAAACCCGGAAGAACAGGCGGCGCGACGGCGTGCCTTGCGGCGCAGACGGGGGAAAGGTGGGCTCAGACACGCTCGTTCGTTCCTTGCGATGGCGCCCCCCCGACGCATCTACGTGTTTTCCGCCTCCCCGCGCCCGGCGTCAAGCCCGATGCGGCAGTCCCATGAAAAGCCGATGAACGTATTGGCCCATCCAAATATACATCCTACATTGAGCATGGGGAGAGGATGCTCAACCTGAGACCGGCCTTCCCGGTTCCCGGCACGAAAGGGGCGCGGCATGTCCAGACGGAGCGAAACCATCGGCGAAACCGCGCTGCGCGAGGCCGCCTGTTCCTCGGAACTCGCGTTGCGTCTGTCCGAGCGCGGCCTCGTCATCCTCGGCGTCCTCGCCCCCACAGCGGAGGACGGCGTGCCGCCGATGCGCGACGGCCTGGCCGCCCGCGCCGTCACCCTGGTCGGCAACGCCGGGCCCGGCATGTGGCGCGCCTTCCAGGGGGAACGCCGCTGCGAGCCCCACCCCCTGGACGCCTGGACGCGGCGCACCCTCGACCCGATCGCCACGGACTTCGGCCTGGAGGCGGTCTACCCCTTCTCCGGACCTCCCTACCTGCCGTTCCACGCCTGGGGCCTGCGCGCCCGCGCCTTCTTTCCCACGCCGATGACCCCGGCCATCCACCCGCGCTACGGCACCTGGTTCGGCCTGCGCGGCGCGCTGCTCTCCGCCCGCGCCAACCCCGCCGCTGTGCGCGTCGAAGCCGCCGCCGGCCCCTGCGACAATTGCGTCGGCAAACCCTGCCTCGCCGCCTGCGTCTGCGGCGCGCTCTCCCCCACCGGATACGACGCCGCCTGCTGCCTCGACCGCCTGGAAAGCATGGAAGGCGCCGCCTGCCTGAAAAACGGCTGCAAAGCGCGCCACGCCTGCCCCATCGGCCAGGACTACGCCTACGGCCAGGACCAGGCGGAATTCCATCAGCGCGCCTTCATCCAGAACTTCGGCCCGCTGATCCGCGCCGGGTAAAACCAGGCCAGGGCTCCGCCCCTGGACCCCGCCGGGGCCGCAGGCCCCAGACCCCATAAGTTTGGTTTTTGCGCGTAACGCCATAAGACTGCGTTGCCTGCAACGTGAGGATTGCCTGCCGCTGACGCGGCGAAAAACCAAGTTATGGGAGGTGCGGAGGGACCGAGTCCCTCCGCGAAGTTGTGGTTTTATCGCCCCCGGCATGCGGCGATAGCTCTGGACTTGCGGGCGGGGCATCCTTTAATAGAGCGATCATGAGCATGCACGACGATCTTTGCGCCCTCACGGGGCGGCGTTTCCGCAAGATGCACGGACTCGGCAACGATTTCGTGGTCATCGACGCGCGCGCCGAGCCCCTGGCGCTGTCTCCCGCGGCGGCGGCGGCGATCGCCGACCGGCGCAGCGGCGTGGGCTGCGACCAGGTGATCGTCATCGAGGCCGGAGACGGCGAGGCGTTCATGCGCATTCACAACGCCGACGGCTCCGAGGTTTCCGCCTGCGGCAACGCCACGCGCTGCGTTGCGCGGCTGTTGATGGAGGAGAGCGGAGAAGCCGCCGCCACCCTGCGCACCCGCGCCGGGCTGATCCGCGCGTTCGCCGCGGCGGACGGGCTGATCACCGCCGACATGGGCCCGGCGGGGCTGGACTGGCGGGAGATTCCGCTGGCCGAGGCGCACGACACCCTGGCCCTGCCGCTGGCCGCGGGCGGCTATGGCGAGCCGGTGGCGGTCTCCATGGGCAACCCGCATGCGGTGTTCTTCGTCGCCGATGCCGAGGCTGTGGCGCTGCCCGCCATCGGCCCGGTGATCGAGGTGCACCCGATGTTCCCGGAAAAAACCAACGTGGAATTCGCCCACATCATCGCGCCGAACCGCATCCGCATGCGGGTGTGGGAGCGCGGCACCGGCATCACCCGCGCCTGCGGCACCGGCGCCTGCGCCACCGCGGTGGCGGCGGCGCGCCGCGGCCTTGCCGGGCGCAAGTCGGAAGTGGTGCTGGACGGCGGCTCGCTGTTCATCGAGTGGACGGAGGAGGGCCGGGTGCTGATGACCGGCCCGGCGACGCTGGCCTTCGAAGGCGTGCTCGGCGACGTTCTCCCGGTGGGAAAACCGGCATGAGCAACGACGCCCCGGTTCGCGTCGTCACCTTCGGCTGCCGCATGAACGCCTACGAATCCGAGCTGATGCGCGCCCACGCCGAGGAGGCGGGCCTTTCCGACGCGATCATCGTCAACACCTGCGCGGTCACCGCCGAGGCGGAGCGCCAGACGCGCCAGACCATCCGCAAGCTGCATCGCGAGAACCCGGAGGCGAAGATCATCGTCACCGGCTGCGCCGCGCAGCTCGCCCCCGCCGCCTATGCGGAGATGGAGGGCGTGGCCCGCGTGCTCGGCAACCGCGAGAAGCTGACCGCCGCCGCCTATGCGGAGGACGGCGGCGACGCGGTGCGCGTCACCGACATCATGACCGCGCGCGAGACCTCCGCCCACCTGCTGGAGGGTTTCGAGGGCCGCTCCCGCGCCTTCGTGCAGGTGCAGCAGGGCTGCGACCACCGCTGCACCTTCTGCATCATTCCCTTCGCCCGCGGGCCGAACCGCAGCCAGACGCCCGCGCGCATCGTCCGCGAGATCCGCACGGTGCTGGAAGGCGGCACGCCGGAGATCGTGCTCACCGGGGTGGACGTCACCGCCTACGGCACCGACGCGCCGGGCCTGCCGCCCCTCGGCGGGCTGGTGCGGCATCTGCTCGACGAAATCCCCGAGATGACGCGCCTGCGCCTCACCTCCCTCGACCCGGTGGAGATCGACGACGAACTGTTCCGCCTGCTGGTGACCGAGCCGCGGCTGATGCCGCACGTGCATCTCTCGGTGCAGGCGGGCGACGACATGATCCTCAAGCGGATGAAGCGCCGCCACAACCGCGCCGACGTGGTCGGGCTCGCCCGCGCCCTGCGCGCCGAGCGCCCGGACATCGCGCTGGGGGCGGACATCATCGCCGGATTCCCCACCGAAACCGAGGAGATGTTCGCCAACGGCCTGGCGCTGATCGACGAGGCGGAGATCACCCACCTCCACGTCTTCCCCTTCTCGCCGCGGCCCGGCACTCCGGCGGCGCGCATGCCGCAAGTGAAGGGCGACGTGGTGAAGGAGCGCGCCCGCGCCCTGCGCGAGGCCGGGGCACGGCGCATGGCCGCGCTGCTTTCCACCTGGGTCGGCCGCACCGCCACCATGGTGCTGGAAAACCGCGGCCAGGGCCGCACCGACCATTACCTGCCGGTGCAAATCGACGAGAATGCCTTGACGCGCGCGCCCGCGGTTGGCACCGTCGCGGCGGTCGCGATCTCCGGCCACGACGGCACCACCCTGCACGGAACCCCGGCATGAGCGCACACACCCAAGAACCTTCCGGCTGGCTCGCCCGACTGCGCGCCGGGTTGGCGCGCTCTTCCGCCCGCCTCGGCCAGGGGATCGGCGCACTGTTCACCCGCCGCACCCTCGACGACGCGGCGCTGGAGGAACTGGAAGACCTGCTGATTACCGCCGATATCGGCGTGGCCACCTCCGCCCGCCTCGTCGCCGCGCTGCGCGAGACCCGCTTCGGCAAGGACGTCACCGCCGAGGAAGTGCGCACCGCGCTGGCCGAAGAAATCGAGAAAATCCTCGCCCCGGTGGCCAAGCCCCTCGTCCTCGACCCCGCGAAAAAGCCCCACGTCGTGCTCGTCGTCGGCGTCAACGGCGCGGGCAAGACCACCACCATCGGCAAGATCGCCAAGCAATTGAAGGACCAGGGCGTCGGCGTGGTGCTCGCCGCGGGGGATACCTTCCGCGCCGCCGCCGTCGAACAGCTGCAGGTGTGGGGCAAACGCACCGGATGCCCGGTGATGGCGCGCGAAACCGGCGCCGATGCCGCGGGCGTCGCCTTCGACGCGCTCAAACTCGCCACCGCGCGCAAGGACGACGTGCTGCTCATCGATACCGCCGGACGCCTCCACAACCGCTCCGAACTGATGGCGGAACTGGAGAAAATCTCCCGCGTGCTGAAGAAACTGGTGCCCGACGCGCCGCACTCCACCCTGCTCGTGCTCGACGCCACCACCGGCCAGAACGCCCACCAGCAGGTCGACATCTTCGGCCAGATGGTCCACGTCGACGGCCTCGCCATGACCAAGCTGGACGGCACCGCCAAGGGCGGCGTCGTCGTCTCGCTCGCCGAGAAATACAAGCTCCCCGTCCACTACGCCGGCGTCGGCGAAAGCGCCGAAGACCTCCGCCCGTTCTCTGCCCGCGACTACGCCCGCGGCCTCCTCGGCCTGCCGGTGGAGGGGTAACACCAGGCCGGGGCGCTGCCCCGGACCCCGCAAAGGGTCGCGGACCCTTTGATCCCATAACTGGTTTTTCGCCGCGCAGCGGCCATCAACCGTCACGCCGCGTGACGGCTCTATGGCGCTGCGCGCAAAAACCAAAATTTGTGGGGTCTGGGCCCCAAGGCCCCAGTGGGGTCCGGGGCAGAGCCCCGGCCTTGTGTTACCCCGCAGCGGTGATCCGCAACTCGGGCACGGCGGTGACGAAGCGGCCGCCCCAGGCGGAGATGCCGGAGAGGCGGCTGCGGATTTCCGCTTCCCAGTTCCACGGCAGGATCACCACGTAGTCGGGCTTGCGCTCGAAGATCGCGGATTCCGGCAGCACCGGGATGCGGCTGCCGGGCAGGAACATGCCCTGCTTGGCCGGGGTCACGTCGGCGACGAAGTCCATGAGGAAGGGTTTCACGCCGCAGTAGTTGAGCAGGGTGTTGCCCTTGGCCGCCGCGCCGTAGCCCGCGATGGTGGCGCCCGCCGCCTTTTCCCGGCAGAGGAAGGCGAGGAACTCGCGACAGAGGGCATCGGTGCGGGTTTGCAGACCGGTATAGGTTTCGGTCTTGTCCAGCCCTGCGCGGATTTCGTCGTCCAGAACCTTGGCGACGCTTTCGTCCACCGGGATGCCGCTGCCCTCCTTGGCGCAATAGACGCGCAGCGAGCCGCCGTGCACCGGCACTTCCTCCACCTTGCGGGCGTAGAGGCCATTGCGGCGCAGCGCCTCGGCCATGGCGAGGAGGGAGAAGTACGAGAAGTGCTCGTGGTAGACGGTATCGAACTGCACGTCGCGGATGAGGTTCAAGAGGTGGGGGAATTCCAGGGTCGCGGTGCCGGTGGGTTTGAGCACCGCGGCGATGCCGCCCAGGAAGTCGGCGAGATTGGGCACGTGGGCGACCACGTTGTTGCCGACGAAGAGGTCTGCGGGGCCGCGTTCCGCCGCGATCCTGCGCCCGAGCGCGGTGGTGAAGAACTCGACCAGAGTGTCGATGCCCTTGGCCTGGGCGACCTTGGCGGTGGAGGCGCTGGGCTCCACCCCCTGGCAGGGGATGTCCATGGCCTTGAAGTGCTGCAGCAGGTAGCCGTCGTTGGAGGCGGCCTCCACCACCAGAGAGGTGCTTCCCAGGCCGAGTTCGGCGGTCACCGCCTCGGCATAGCGCTGCGCGTGGCGGACGAACGCCTCGGTGCTGCTGGAGAAATAGACGTAGCCCGCGTTGAAGATTTCGGCGGCGGCCTTTTCTTCGTCGATCTGCACCAGGTGGCAGTTTTCGCAGACGTGCACCACCAAGGGGTAATAGGATTCCGGCCGGTCCAGGGCATCCGCCGCGAGGAACGAGTTGGCCGCGGGCGAGGCCCCAAGGTCCAGGAACACGCGGCGGACTTCGCTTCCGCAGCACCGGCAAATCATGGCTTATCCCCCACAGACGTGACCCGCCGCACGGTTCGCGGCGGCGGCAGCATAAAGCAAGTCGCGGAGGGATGGAACCACGCGCGTCGCGGTTTTGCGGGCTTGGTTTGCGGCGTCAGACGAGGATGTTGAGGTAGGTGCCGCGCGGCGCGGAGCGGTCGTAGACCTGGCCGTTGGCGGAGACGAGATTGGAGGTTTCCGGCACCCGACGGTTGCCCGCCTGTTGCGAGTCGCCGGAGGAAACGTCGGTGCCGGTCTGCGTGGAAACGCGCCGGACCTGCGGCCGCGTGCCGAGATCCTGGGGGCGTATGAGGCCGCTTGACTTGATGCCGCCGGTTTCCATGCTAGGCTTTCCTGAACCGCCAGGGATGCGGCAGCGCCCGGCAGCAGCCGGACGCACCGCAGATTGCGTCGAGTCTAAGGCATTTCGCCCCCCGCAACAAGCGCCTTCGGGCGCCCGGGAGTTTCCGCACCGTGACCGCCTCCGATCCGTTTTCCCGTTTTCTCGCCGACGTCGGCAAGGCGGTTTCCGATTTCCGCATCGCCGACCTGTGGGGGCCGGACATGCGGCGCACCCTGGAAAGCCTCGCCATTCTCGCCGCGTTCATCCTCTTCCGCCGCCTCATCAGCAACCTGGTGGTGAACCGCATCGAAAACCGCGCCACGCCGCGCGGCCGCACCGCCCAGGCGCTGGATTCCCTGCGCGGGCCTCTGCGCGGCGTGCCCCTCATCCTCGGCGTGCTGATCGCCGGGCGGCACATGCAGTTCTCCAGGGACTTCGCGGCGGTGCACATGACCGTGGTGCGCTCGCTGCTCGCATTCAACGTGTTCTGGGCGCTCTATCTGCTGGTGGAGCCGTTCTCCTTCGTCGCCAGCCGCCTGCAGCACGTGTTTTCCGTGTCGCTGATGGACTGGACGATCAAGGCGGTGAAAATCCTCGTCGTCACCATCGGCGCGGCGACCATCCTCGACCTCTGGGGGGTGCGGGTCGGCCCCATCCTCGCCGGTTTCGGCCTGTTCGGCGTGGCCGTGGCCCTGGGCGCGCAGGACCTGTTCAAGAACCTCATTTCCGGCCTTCTGATCATCGCGGAAAAGCGCTTCAACCCCGGCGACTGGGTGCGCGTCGACGGTGTGGTGGAGGGCGTGGTGGAAACCATCGGCTTCCGCTCCACCCTGATCCGCCGCTTCGACAAGGCGCCGGTGTTCGTGCCCAACACCGCGCTCTCCGACCATGCGGTGACCAACTTCAGCAAGATGACCTACCGCCGCATCAACTGGACGATCGGCGTGGAATACCGCACCTCGGTGCGCCAGCTGCGCACCATCCGCGACGACATCGAGGCCTACCTGCGCGCCTCCAGCGACATCGCGCAGCCGCCGGACGCGCCGCTCTTCGTGCGCGTCGACAAGTTCGCCGATTCCTCCATCGATATCCTCGTCTACTGCTTCACCCGCACCACCGAATGGGGCGAGTGGCTGCGGGTGAAGGAGGCGCTGGCCTACCGCATCAAGGAAATCGTGACGCAAGCGGGCGCCGGCTTCGCCTTCCCCAGCCAGTCGATCTATGTGGAAAGCCTGCCGGAAGATATCCCGGAACGCTTCGTCCCGCCCGCCGGCGGCAAGGCCCCGTAACGCGAAAAACCAGGCCGGGCTCCGCCCGGACCCGCAAGGGGCCGGGAGGCCCCTTGACCCCATAACTTTTTTCGCCGCGCCGCGGCTATCGACCGTCACGCGGCGTGATGGTTCTATGGCGCTCCGCGCAAAAACCAATGTTATGGGGGGTGTGGGGGGCCCGAGGTCCCCCGCAAAGTTTTAAAGCCTACACCAGGATGTCGAGGATCTGGCCGGTCTGCCCGGCGGGCACCGAGGATGCGGTGGTGGAGGACTGCACGGTTCCGGACTGCAGCACGGCGGCGGCGTTCTGTTCCGTCGCCACGGACTGTTGCAGCGCCGCCACCGCCAGCGACTGCTGGAGTTGCGCCTGGTTGAGAATGGTCGCCGCCGTCACGTCCATGGTCCGGCCTCCGTTACCCGATCAGGGAGAAGATAGGCATCACACCTTGCCGTGGCAATGCTTGTACTTCTTGCCCGAGCCGCAGGGGCAGGGCGCATTGCGCGGCACCCGGCCCCAGGTGGAGGGGTCATCGGGGTCCACTTCCGGCGCGGGTTCGCCCAGGGACACCGGGGCGGGGGCGGCTTCCTCCGGCTCTTCGAAGCGCAGCTCGATACGGCAGAGCATGGTGGTGACGCGTTCGCGGTAGAGCGCCAGCATGCGCTCGAACATGTCGAAGGCTTCCTGCTTGTATTCGTTCAGCGGGTCGCGCTGGCCGTAGGCGCGCAGGCCGATGCCCTGGCGCAGGTGGTCGAGGCCGAGCAGGTGTTCCTTCCATGTCTGGTCGAGGATTTGCAGCACCAGGGACTTTTCGATCATCCGCATCGTGCCGGGGCCGTAGTTGGCCGCCTTTTCCGCCATCAGGCGGTCGCCCTCGCGCAGCAGGCGCTCGAGGATTTCCTTGTCGGCGATGCCTTCCTCCGACGCCCAGTCGGCGATCGGCAGGTCGAGGCCCATCACCCGGCGCGCGTCGAGCGCCAGGCCTTCCGTATCCCACTGTTCGGGCATCACCCGCTCGGGGATGCGCGCGGAGACGATGTCTTCGACCACCTCGTGGCGCATGTCGGTGACCAAGTCCACCACCTCGTCCGCCTGCATCAGCTCCTTGCGCTGGCCGTAGATCGCCTTGCGCTGGTCGTTCATCACGTCGTCGAAGCGCAGCAGGTTCTTGCGGATTTCGAAGTTGCGCGCCTCGACCTTCTGCTGCGCCTTTTCCAGGGCCTTGTTGATCCACGGGTGGATGATCGCCTCGCCTTCCTGCAGGCCGAGCTTCTGCAGCATACCGTCCATGCGCTCGGAGCCGAAGATGCGCATCAGGTCGTCTTCCAGCGAGAGGAAGAACTTCGAGGCGCCGGGGTCGCCCTGACGGCCGGAGCGGCCGCGCAGCTGGTTGTCGATGCGGCGGCTTTCGTGGCGTTCGGTGCCGACCACGTAGAGCCCGCCCGCGGCCTTGGCGGTTTCGCCCAGCGCTGCGATCTCGGCGCGGATTTCCGCCTCCTTGGCGGCGCGCGCGGCCTCGTCGGTCAGGTCGGCGAGTTCGGCGGCCACCCGCATGTCGGCGTTGCCGCCGAGCTGGATATCGGTGCCGCGGCCCGCCATGTTGGTGGCGATGGTCACCGCGCCGGGCACGCCCGCCTGGGCGATGATGAAGGCTTCCTGCTCGTGATAGCGGGCATTCAGCACCTGCGGCTTGATCTTGCCCTTCTTGCGCAGCATCTCGGCGAGGAGTTCCGACTTCTCGATCGAGGTGGTGCCCACCAGGATCGGCTGGCCGCGCGAATGGCAGTCCTCGATCAGCTCGATGATCGCCTCGAACTTCTCGCGCGCGGAGCGGTAGACCTCGTCGTCGTAGTCCTTGCGCGCCACCGCCACGTTGGTGGGAATCTCCACCACCGCGAGCTTGTAGATCTGCTCGAATTCCGCCGCCTCGGTCTGCGCCGTGCCGGTCATGCCCGCAAGCTTGGGGTAGAGGCGGAAGTAGTTCTGGAAGGTGACGGAGGCCAGCGTCTGGTTCTCCTGCTGGATCTTCACCTTCTCCTTCGCCTCCAGCGCCTGGTGCAGGCCCTCGGAATAGCGGCGGCCCTCCATCATGCGGCCGGTGAACTCGTCGATGATGACGACGTGGTTGTCCTTCACGATGTAGTCGGTATCGCGGGAGAACAGCTTGTGCGCCTTCAGTGCCTGGTTGATGTGGTGCACCAGGGAAACGTGCTCGATGTCGTAGAGGCTGCCGGCTTCGGCGATCGCGCCCTTTTCGCGCAGGATGCCTTCGAGGAACTCCACGCCCGCGTCGGTGAGAGTCACCGCGCGCTGCTTCTCGTCCTTTTCGAAGTGCTCGGGCGCGAGCAGCGGGATCAGCGCGTCGGCCTTGATGTACATCTCCGAGGAGTCCTCGGCGGGGCCGGAAATGATCAAGGGCGTGCGCGCCTCGTCGATGAGGATGGAGTCCACCTCGTCGACGATGGCGAAGTTGAACGGCCGCTGCACCATCTCCTCGAGGCTGAACTTCATGTTGTCGCGCAGATAGTCGAAGCCGAATTCGTTGTTGGTGCCGTAGGTGACGTCGGCGGCGTAAGCGGCGCGGCGTTCGGCATCGTCCAGGCCGTGCACGATGCAGCCGACGGAAAGCCCGAGGAAGCGGTAGATCCGGCCCATCCACTCGGCGTCGCGCTTCGCCAGGTAGTCGTTGACCGTGACCACGTGCACGCCTTTGCCGGAAATCGCGTTGAGGTAGACCGGCAGCGTCGCCACCAGGGTCTTGCCTTCGCCGGTCTTCATCTCGGTGATCTTGCCCTGGTGCAGCACCATGCCGCCCATCAGCTGCACGTCGAAGTGCCGCTGCCCGAGGGTGCGCTTGGCCGCCTCGCGCACCACCGCGAAGGCTTCCGGCAAAAGGGAGTCGAGGTCCGCGCCGCCTTCCAGCCGCTCGCGGAATTCCTCCGTCTTGGCGGCGAGGCCCGCATCGTCGAGCTCCGCGACCTGGGGTTCCAGCGCGTTGATCGCGGCGACCGTCTTGCGCATTCCCTTGACGATCCGATCGTTGGCGCTGCCGAACACGCGCCTGGCTATGGCACCGAACATGAAAAACCCCGGTTGTTGGCGCGGCGGCCGGGCCCGGCCCGCGCCACGTGGATTGAGAAAGGACCCCTCTTTACGCCGTCCGCGCGCGCGTACGGCGGAAAAGATGTAGAATCCGCGGCGTCCCCTGTCAATCGAAGCCCCATGCCGCGCGCCCCGCGGCGCGCGCGAATCCAAACCTTCGGTAATTTGGAACCGTTCTTTTTCTTAAAAAAATAGCAAAGGAAACCGGAGCGGCCAAAGGGTACGCAGGCACCGTGGAATGGTGTAACCTTAGAGAAAATAAGGCCGTTTCTTTGTGGCGCACGCGCCTACCCAGTGGCCGAAGATGTGAAACGCGCAACATCGTCTGCAGATCCGGACGCGGCACCGAACGCTCCGCTTCGTTCTTGAACCGAAACCTCTGGTAAATTAGAATTGCACGTTGCTCTCAGAAAGAGAGCCGGAGAAACCGTCGCACCCGGAGGGTGCGGCGGCGTTACGGAATGAGATGCCCCCAGAAGGAGGAAGTCATGTCCGATGTCACGACCACGCTGCGCACCCAGGAAGTTTCCGAGCGCATGCAGGCCAAGCTGGCGCAGGCCCATGCGGGCGCCGCCGCGCAAACGCCGCAGGCGGTGTTCCCCGGCGACCAGGTCGAGCTGTCCGCCGAGGCGCAGCAGATGATTGCAGGCAACGCCGCACAAACCAACGACGCGACGACGAGCCTGCGCCAAAGCGTCCTCTCCGGAGCCAATAACGCGCTGTCCGAGGTTTCGGTGCGCCTCAACCGCCTGATGGCGGTCTACGGCGTCAACAACTCGCAGACCAACGCCGCGGGCGGCAAGGTGATCGAGGCGATCCGCAACGAGGTGCAGCGGGTGGCCGCCACGGTCGAACCGCCGACCATCGACACCCAGGTGCGCCAGGAACTCAACCTGATCATCCGCCAGATCGCGGTGCAGATGAGCCTGCCCGACAACCCGGCGGAGGCCCCCGAGGTTTCCGTCGATATCGGCTCCGCCGAGTTCGCCTATGCGCCCGCCGACGAACCGACCGGCGGCCTGCTCGCCGCGCCGGGTGCGCAGGGCACCGACGAATCGGGCGCCCCTGCCGACATCTCCCAGGCCGGCCGCGGCACCTACTTCACCAGCGCCGAGTCCGCGGGCGCCAGCGCGCTCGACCGTTTCGCCGCGCGCCCGTCGCAAACCGACCCGCAAACCGCGGCCCGGCCCGACATCAACCAGGACGGCGCGCGCAACGAGGCCGACAACGGCGCGGTGCTGGTCGTCCACGACTCCCCGCGCCAGGAACGCCAGGCGGAGACCGGACTCGCCCAGTTCGTCGCCGACCTTGCGGTGCCGATCGCGGTGCGCGGTTCCGAGGCGGTGCCCAGCCGCCCGGCGCAGCGCCGCGCCGAGAGCATCTGAACCGGCCGCCGCCGCCGCATGCGCGGCGGCGCCGAAATTTCCGCGAACGCGCCGAGCCCGCCCCCTTGTGCGCGGGGAAAATCCGTCGGATATATGTCCAGGCCCGCCGCGCCGCCCCGGCGCGCGGCAGCGTTCGCTTTGTCCCCCTCCTTAGGTTGTCGCCCCCATGAGCTCCATGCTGTCCGCCTTGAAATCCCGCACTGCCGGTCTCGCTCTCGCCCTCTGCCTTGCCGCCACCGGCGCGTACGCCGCCGACGACCCGGTGGTCGCCACCGTCAACGGCGAGGAAATCCACCGCTCCGCGCTGGAACAGATCCGCGCCGCCATTCCCTATCTCAAGGATGTGCCGCTGGAGCATGTCTACGACGCGCTGCTCGACAACGTCATCGACCTCACCCTGGTGGCCGAAGAGGCACGCAAGACCGGCCTGGAGAAGGACCCGGTGGTGCAGCGCAACATCAAGGCGGCGGAACGGCAGATTCTCCGCACCGTCTATCTCACCCGCGAGATCGACAAGAAGATCGACGAGACCAAACTCAAGGCCGACTACGACGCCTGGCTCAAGGCCAACCCGCCGCAGACCGAAATCCACGCCCGCCACATCCTCCTCGAAACCGAGAAGGACGCCCGCGCGGTGATCGCCGAGCTCAAGGCGGGCAAGGACTTCGCCGCCCTGGCGAAGGAGAAGTCCACCGGCCCCTCGGCGAGCAACGGCGGCGACCTCGGCTACTTCAAGCAGGCCGACATGGTGAAGCCCTTCGCCGACGCCGCCTTCGCGCTCAAGGTCGGCGCCACCAGCGCCGAGCCGGTGAAGACGCAGTTCGGCTGGCACGTCATCAAGGTGGAGGACAAGCGCACCGCCAAGGCCCCCACCTTCGAAGAGATGAAGCCCCAGCTGCACGACAAGGCGGCGGGCGAGATCGCCATGCAGATCGTCAAGGGCCTGCGCGAACACGCCGCCGTCAAGAAATTCTCGCTCGACGGTTCCGCCGCCAAGCCGTAACCGGTTTTCCCGTATCGAGGACAATGCGATGACCGACGCCGTTTCCCCCCTCGCCCCGGCCGCCTTCCCCAAGATGCACGCGATCAAGGGCGTGCGCTTCTTCACCGGCCACACCGGCCTGCGCTACGCCGGGCGCGACGACCTGATGGTCGCCGCGCTGCCCGAGGGCAGCACCGTGGCGGGGGTGTTCACCCGCTCCAAGACCCGCTCCGCGCCGGTGGACTGGTGCCGCGAGGCGCTCGCCGGCGGCTCGGCGCGCGCCGTGGTGGTCAATTCCGGCAACGCCAACGCCTTCACCGGCGCGGCGGGCGTCGCCGCGGTGGAGGAAACCGCGCGCGCCGCGGCGGCTGCGCTCGCGTGCAAGCCCTCCGAGGTGTTCATCGCCTCCACCGGCACCATCGGCGTGCCGCTCGATGCGTCGAAGATCACCGCTCTCCTGCCCAAGGCGAAGACCGGCAAGGCGAGCTGGGAAACCGCGGCCCGCGCGATCATGACCACCGACACCTTCGCCAAGGGCGCCACCGCCGCCGCGGAGATCGACGGCGTCGCCGTCTCCATCTCGGGCTTCGCCAAGGGCTCGGGGATGATCGCCCCGGACATGGCGACGACGCTCGCCTTCGTCTTCACCGACGCCAACCTGCCCGCCGAGGTGTTGCAGGACCTGCTGCGCGACGGCGCGGACAAATCGTTCAACAGCATCACCGTGGATTCCGACACCTCCACCTCCGACACCCTGCTGCTGTTCGCGACCCGCGCCGCCGCCCACAAGCCGGTGAAGAAGGCCGCGGACAAGCGCCTCAAGGCGTTCAAAAAGGCGCTCACCGCAGTGCTCATCGATATCGCGCAGCAGATCGTCAGGGACGGCGAAGGCGCCTCGAAGTTCGTCACCGTGCGGGTCTCGGGCGCGGCCTCGGCCAAGGCGGCGCGCAAGATCGGGCTGGCCATCGCCAACTCGCCCCTGGTCAAGACCGCGATCGCGGGCGAGGACGCCAACTGGGGCCGCGTCGTCATGGCCGTCGGCAAATCCGGCGAAAAGGCCGACCGCGACCGCCTGGTGGTCGCGATCGGCGGCATCCCGGTGGCGGCCAAGGGCGCGGTGGTGCCGGGCTACGATGAGACCCCGGTCGCCGAGCACTTCAAGGGCCGCGAAATCGACATCGCCGTGGATGTCGGCGTCGGCAAGGGCAAGGCCACGGTGTGGACCTGCGACCTCACCCACCAGTACATCAATATCAATGCCGACTACCGGACCTGACGATAAAGAGGACTGCGGCGGCTGCTGGCTCGCCCCCGGCCCGGCGCTCACGCCGGGCCTGCCGCTGGTGCTGGTTTCCGCCGCGGTGCTCGCCGACCCCGACAACCGGGTGCTGCTGGCGCAGCGCCCGGCGGGCAAATCCATGGCCGGACTGTGGGAGTTTCCCGGCGGCAAGGTGCAGGACGGCGAATCCCCCGAGGCCGCGCTGGTCCGCGAACTCGAGGAGGAACTCGGCATCGAGACCCGGCCCGCCTGCCTGCTGCCGCTTACCTTCGCCTCCCATGCTTACGAAACCTTTCATCTGCTGATGCCGGTGTTCCTGATACGATCCTGGCGCGGCTTCCCGACCGGACGCGAAGGACAGGCCCTTTCCTGGGTCCAGCCCGCGCGCCTGCGCGACTACCCGATGCCGCCTGCCGACCTGCCGCTGATCTCCGCGATCCAGGACGCGCTGTGACGAAACAAGGAAAGTCCGCAATGCCCGAAACCAACCCCACCGCCTGCGTCATCATCATCGGCAACGAAATCCTCTCCGGACGGATCAAGGACGAAAACCTCCCCTACCTCGCCTCCGCCCTCGCCGCGCGCGGCATCCCGGTGAAGGAGGCCCGCGTCATCCCCGACGTCGAGGCGGAAATCGTCGCCACCGTCAACGCGGTGCGGGCCCGCCATACCTACGTGTTCACCACCGGCGGCATCGGCCCCACCCACGACGACATCACCGCCGCATCCGTCGCCGCCGCCTTCGGCGTACCGTGCACCCGCCACCCGGAGGCGGAGAAAATCCTCACCGCCTACTACGGCGCGGAAGCCAACGCCGCGCGCATGCGCATGGCCAACACCCCGCAAGGCGCCAGCCTCATCCCCAACCCGGTCTCCGCCGCACCGGGCTTCCGCATCGGCAACGTCCACGTGCTCGCCGGGGTCCCGCGCATCATGCAGGCGATGTTCGACGGCATCGCCCATACCCTCGACGGCGGCGCGCCAGTGCTCTCCCGCGCCGTCTCCGCCACCGCGCGCGAGGGCGATATCGCCGAATCCCTCTCCGCCCTCCAGGACGCCTTCCCCGGCGTCGACCTCGGCAGCTATCCCTTCGGCCTCGGCGACCGCATCGGAACCTGCGTCGTCGGCCGCTCCACCGACCGCAGCCAACTCGACGCCGCCATCGACGCGGTGGCGGAGATGTTCCGCAGCGCCGGCCTCGACCCCAGCTTCACCGACCCCATGGCCGCGCTGCAGGGGAAGTGAAAAACCAGTCCAGGGGCGCTGCCCCTGGACCCCGCAAAGGGCCTTGGGCCCTTTGATCCCATGACTTTTGGTTTTTGCGCGTAGCGCCATAAATCTGTGCGGCGGCAACGTGGGCGTTGTCTGCCGCTACGCGGCGAAAACAAGTTAGGGGGTCTGGGGCCCAAGGCCCCAGTGGGTCCAGGGCGAAGCCCTGGCCTCGTTTTTTGTATTTTCCCCGCCGAGAGGGTATGTATCGTCCCAAGTCGGGACTGGGGTAAGTCATGTCACGCATCAAGTTGACGTTGGAATACGACGGCCGGGGTTTCGTCGGCTGGCAGCGGCAGGAGAACGGCCTGTCGGTGCAGGAGGTATTGGAGGCGGCGATCGCAGGCTACTGCGGCGCGGCGTGCCCCACCTTCGCCTCCGGGCGGACCGACACCGGGGTGCATGCGCTGGGGCAGGTGGCGCATTTCGACCTACCGCGCGACGACCCGCCGGAGACCGTGCGCGCCGCGCTCAACTATCATCTCAAGCCGCATGCGGTTTCGGTGCTGCTGGCGGAAGCGGCGGCGGAGGATTTCCACGCCCGGTTCTCCTGCCTCGGGCGGTCGTATCTCTACCGCATCGTCAACCGCCCCGCGCCCCTGGCGCTGGATGCCGGACGCGCCTGGTGGGTGCCCAAGCCCCTGGATGCGGAGGCGATGCACGCGGCCGCGCAGGTTCTGGTCGGGCGGCACGATTTCACCTCGTTCCGCGCCGCCGCCTGCCAGTCGAAATCGCCGCTCAAGACCCTCGACAACCTGGATGTGACGCGCACGGGCGAGGTGGTGGAAATCCGCACCGCGGCGCGCTCGTTCCTCCACCATCAGGTGCGCAACATGGTGGGCACGCTGCAGCTGGTCGGCGCGGGCAAGTGGACGGCGGACGACATGCGCGCCGCGCTCGCCGCGCGCGACCGCGCCGCCGCGGGGCCCACCGCGCCGTCCGCCGGGCTCTACTTCGTCGAGGCGCGGTACTGAGCCGGGAAAACCAAAACTTTGCGAGGGGACTCGGCCCCCTCGCGCACCCCATAACTTGTTTTCCGCCGCGCAGCGGCGATCAACCGTCACGCCGCGCGATGGCTTTATGGCGCTGCGCGCAAAAACTAAAAGTTATGGGAGGTGCGGAGGGTCCGCGACCCTCCGCGAAGTTTTAAGCGCCTAGAAGCTCGGCAGCGGCAGGCTGGGGAGGCTCGGCAGGTCGATCGGCAGGTCCACCGGCAGGTCGGGCAGGCCGCCTGCGAGGCCGGTGATATAGACGCCGTAGGCGACGAGGAAGGTGAAGCCGAGCGCCCGGGGAATATGTTTCAACCCCAGCACCACGCCGATCAGGGCGAAGGTGACGAGCGCCAGCACCCAGGTGTCGCGGCCGGAGATTTCCGCCGGGACGGAGATCGGCGAAACCGCGCTGGTCACCCCGAGGATTCCCAGGATGTTGAAGATGTTGCTGCCGATGACGTTGCCCAGCGCAACGTCGCTTTCGCGTTTGATCGCGGCGATGACGCTGGTGGCGAGTTCCGGCAGCGAGGTGCCGACGGCGACCACGGTAACGCCGATCAGGCTTTCCGAGACGCCCCAGCGCAGCGCCAGCACCACCGAGGATTCGACGAGAAAGCGCGCGCCGAAGACCACCCCGACCATCGCCGCGACGGTGAGCAGCAGGGCGCCCGCGATGCCGAGGCGCACCGGCGGCATCACGCCTGCAATCTGGGCTTCCTCCTCGCGCAGGCGGACCGTGGCGTATTCGCGGCGGTCGAGAACGATTGCGGTGCCGGTATAGAGCAGCAGCGCCGCCACCAGGGTGGCCCCGACGCTGCGCGGCACCTGACCCCAGTGCAGAAGCGCGATCGCCGCCAGCGTGACGAGGGCGAGCACCGAGAGGTCGCGGCGGATTCCCGGCGCCTCGCAGGAAACCGGGAACATCAGGGCGGCAGTGCCGAGAATGAGCAGGATGTTGGCGACGTTGCTGCCGACGACGTTGCCCACCGCGATGCCGGGTGCGCCGATCAGCGCGGCCTGGAGGCTGGCCAGCAGTTCCGGCAGGGAGGTGCCGAAGCCGACCAGGGTGAGCCCGATCACCAGCGGCGAGATTCCGGCGCGGCGGGCCAGGATCACGGCGCCACGCACCAGGAGGTCTCCGGCCACCAGCAGCAGCAGCAGCCCGGCACCCAGCTTCAACAGAACCATTGTACGCCCCCCCTTCCGCCGCGCCCGGAAGAACGGGTGCGGCAAGGTGGGGAGAGACTCACGGAAAGTGCCGTCCGCGTCAACCCGAAAAGGACCAAAAAAACCGCGGAAATCCTACCTTCCGCCGTTCAGGATGCGGCGCATGCGCCCGGCGCGCCGCGGTAGGTTTCGGTGAACCAGCGCACGCAGCGCCGCGCCAGCGCGTCGGTGGCGTCGATGAAAAAAGGTTCGCCCTCCCGCAGCGCCACCGGAATCTCGGTGCAGGCGAGAATCACCGCCGCCGCGCCGCGGGCGCGGCAGTCCTCCGCCTGTTGCGCGAACAGCGCGGTTGCGGCCTCGATGCGGCCCGCCTTGACCAGGGCGATGCCGCGGGAGACCGCATCGAGCGCCGCCTGGTTTTCCGCGAGGATCGGCCAGCGGCCCTGGTCCAGGCGCTTTTCGTAGACCTTGGCGGCGCGGGTGCCCTCGGTGCACATCAGCGCCACCGGCGCGCCGCCGGGCAGCAGCGCGGCGAGGCGTTCCGCCACCGCATCGACGATGTGGAGAATCGGCGGCAGATCCGGCGCGGCGAGGTCGTCGGCCCAGTGGTGCGCGGTGTTGCACGGGATCGCCACCACCGTGGCCCCGGCGCGGGCAAGCTCGCGCATGCCGTGGCGCAGGGCGGGCAGCGGGTTTTCGCCGCCGCACAGCAGGCAGGCGGTGCGGTCGGGGATCTGCGGCACCGAGCGGATGATTACCGGCATGTGCTGCTGGTCGGTCTCCGCCTGTGTGGCGGCGACGAGTTTGCCGAAAAAATCGACGGTGGCGAGGGGACCCATCCCCCCGAGAACGCCCAGCATGGCCGGAACTCCCTTGGCGGTTGCGATGATCGCGCCAGCATAGGGCGGCGCGGCGCGGCGGGTCCAATGCTAATTGGCAATCCTTTCATCCTCCTTTTGCAACCTCTTCTCCTGGCGCACGGATGCACCATCTTGTAGAAAAGACAGAGGGAAAACCGCGTGAAGGTAGGGTTCGGTGTCCGTTTCTGCCCACACCGCCGACGCCGTGCGCGTGTTCGCCGATGACGGCGGGCTCGCCTCCATAGATGCTTCCGCGTTCCGCTTCGGGGACCGCCCCGCGGCGCTCGCCCTTGCCTTCGTCTCGCCGTTCCTCGACTTTGCCGAGGTGGCCGCGCGGCTTGCCGCGCTGGCGGGGGAGACGCCGCTGGTCGCGCTCACCACCGCGGGCGAGCTGGTTGCCGCCACGCCCGCCGACCCGCTCTACCGCGAAGCCGATGAAACGCACCCGGTGGTGGCGGTGCAGGTGTTCTCCCCCGAGCTGTTTTCCGCCGTGGCGGTGCGCACCCTCGACCTGCAGTCGGCCGACCTGCGCGGCCCCGGCCCGGCGCTGGCGCACGAGGCGCGCGTTGCGGCGCTCTCCCGCGGGCTTGCCGAAATTGCGGTGCCGTTCGCCATCGACGCCCGCGACACCCTCTGCCTCGCCTGCTTCGACGGCCTTTCCGGCTGCGAGGACAAGGTGATGCAGGCGGTCTACCGCAGCGGGCGCTTCCCATGCCTGTTCGTCGGCGGCTCGGCGGGCGGCCGCCTCTGTTTCGACCACACCTGGCTGTTCGACGGCGCCCGCGTGCTCGAAAACCACGCCGTGCTGGTGTTCCTCAAGCTCGCGCCGGGCAAGCGCTACGGCGTGCTGAAGAGCCAGAACTTCCGCAGGACGGACGCCACCTTCATCGCGGTGGACGCCGACCCCGACCGCCGCACCCTCGCCACGGTGATGGACGCCGCGGGCGAGACCGCGCGCCCCGCCGTGGAAGTGCTGGCCGAGGCGCTCGGCACCGCGCCGGAAAAGCTCTTCGAGGCGCTCTCCGGGCGGACCTTCGGCATCGAGGTGGATGACGAGATCTTCGTCCGGTCGATCTCCCACATCGACGCCGACACCGGGCTGATCCACTTCTTCTGCGACGTCAATCCGGGCGACGAGCTGATTTTGCTCACGGCCACCGACTTCGTGGCGGAGACCAGCGCCGACGTGGCCCGCTTCCTCGCCGGCAAGCCGCCGCCCCTGGGGGTCATCCTCAACGACTGCATCCTCAGACGACTCAACAACGCCGCGGCTCTACCCGGCCTCACCGGCCTGTGGCCGTGCCCGGCGGCGGGGCTTTCCACCTTCGGCGAGCTTCTCGGCATCAACATCAACCAGACGCTCACCGCCGTCGCCTTTTTCGATGCGGACGGGGGAGACTTCCGCGACGATTTCACCGAGCGCTTCCCGGTGCACTATGCGCGCTTCCAGGAATATTTCACCCGCGCCCGGCTGCGCCGCGTCGAGATCGTCAACCGCCTGCGCGCCGAGATGACCCGCCACCTCGCCCGCCACCTCGGCGCGAGCCCGGTGCTCGCCTGCGAAATCGAGGGCATGCTCGCCCACGCCGAGGACCTGCACGCCAGCCTCGACAACATCCGCGCCACCATCGCCCGCGAGGTGGAAGCGGAAGAGCGGGCGCACCGCGCCGAGCAGCAGCTGACGGAGGCGATCGAGGCGATCAGCGAGGGCTTCGCCCTCTACGACGCCGAGGACCGCCTGGTGCTCGCCAACGGCCGCATCCGCCAGATGTTTCCTGACGTGCCGGACGCCTTCGCCATCGGCCGCACCTTCACCGAGATCGTGGAATTCGCCGCCGACCACGGCATGTACGACTATGCCAACCTCTCGCGCGAAAAGTTCTTGGAAAAGCGCACCGCCGCGCACAAGGCGGCCGACGGCCGGCCGATCCTACAGCGCATGGCCGACGGTTCCTGGCTGATCAGCCGCGAGAACCGCACTCGCGACGGCGGCGTCGTCGGCATCCGCACCGACATCACCGCATTGAAGGAACGCGAGGCGGAGCTGGAAACCCTGACCTCGCGCTACGAGCTGATCCTCGAATCCGCGGGCGACGGCATCATCGGCCTCGACACCGCGGGCGGCGTGCGCTTCGTCAACCCCGCGGCGGCGCAGATGCTCGGCGTGGAGGCGGCGGCGCTGCTCGGCCTCCCGGCCGGCGAGGCTCTCGGCGGCGTGAAGCTGCCCGCCTTCCCCCTGCGCTGCAAGCAGTCGCGGGTCGACGAGGCGACCTGCCGCCGCCGCAGCGGCGTATCCTTCACCGCCGAATACACCCTCACCCCGATCTGCGAGAACAAGAGCTTCGCGGGGGCGGTGCTGGTGTTCCGCGACATCTCGCTGCGCAAGCAGTACGAGGCGAGCATCGCCGACCACCAGAAGCTGCTGGAGCAGGAGGTGGCGGAGCGCACCCGCGAGCTCTCCCAGGAGATCGCCGCCCGCATCAAGATCGACCAGGCGCTGCAGGAAAGCCGCAAGCGCCTGCTCGGCATCACCGAAAGCCTGTTCGAGGGGGTGCTGCTGGTCGACCGCTTCGGCATCATCGTTTTCGCCAACCCTTCGGCGCACCGCTGGCTGGAGGCGGACGTGCTGCTCGAACGCCTGCTCGACGAGGTGGTGCGGCTGGAGGAGGAAGGCGGCTCCGTGGGGTCTTCCGACGGGCCGCTCGCCCGCGTCATCGACGGCGGAGAGACCCTGATCGACGACGACGCGATGCTGGTCACCGCAAGCGGGCGGCGCATCGCCGTGGCCTATGCCGCAGCGCCTCTGGACGAAGGCGGCAAGACCCGCATCGCAGTGGTCTCCTTCCGCGGCATCGACGCGATCAAGGAGGCGCAGCGCGAGGCGATGCAGGCCTCCCGGCTCGCCAGCGTCGGCCAGCTTGCCGCGGGCGTCGCGCACGAGATCAACACCCCGATCCAGTACGTCGGCGACAACCTGCGCTACATCCAGGACACCTTCCCCGACATCGCCGCCGCGGTCGCCGCGCTCACCGCGGCGCTGCCGCCCGGCGCAGCGGAGCCGATCCTCAAGCCGGACGGCATTCCCGCCCTGCTCGACGACTACCCGGACGCCATCGGCCAGGCGCTGCAAGGCGTCGGCCACATCACCCACATCGTGCGCTCGATGAAGGACTTCTCCCACCCCGGCAGCGCCGCCAAGGTGGGCACCGACATCAACCACGCGATCGACAGCACGATCACGGTGTGCCGCAACGAGTGGAAGCACGTCGCCCACGTGGAAACCGATCTCGACCCCGCGCTGCCGAAAATTCTCGGCTTCCCCGCCGACATCCACCAGGTGCTTTTGAACCTCATCGTCAACGCCTCGCACGCCGTGGCGGACAAGCCGGACGGCGCCATGGGCGCCATCCGCATCAGCACCCGGCGCGACGGCGACTGGGTGGAGATCCGCGTCGCCGACGACGGCCCCGGCGTGCCCAAGGCCTTGCGCGAACGCATCTTCGACCCCTTCTTCACAACCAAGGGGGTGGGCAAGGGCACCGGCCAGGGGCTCTCCATCTGCCTGGACATCGTGGTGAAGAAGCACGGCGGCAAGCTCTTCCTCGATGAAACCGCCGCGCCCGGCGCCACCTTCGTGGTGCGGCTGCCGGTCTGCGAGCACGATTGACAGGCCGCATCCCGCGGGGGGAGACTTTTTCGCATCGGAATCCCCGCATCTCGAAAGGCACGCCATGACCGAAACCGGCAACTTCGGGGAACTTCCCTACGACCGCCTGATCCGCCTGGTTTCAAGCGACATCGGTTCGATCCCCGCGCTGGTGTGGCGCGCCGACCTGGTGAAGAACGAGATCACCTTCCTCACCGACCACGCCATTCCCGGCCTCGAGGACAGCATCCCGCGGCTGTTGCAGGACGCCGCCTCCGCCGAGGCGATCCTCGCCGCGCAGGACCGCGCGGTGTTCGCCCGCTTTCACGAGCGGCTGCGCCAGCGCCAGCCGGTTTCCGAGGTGTTCCGCGCCCACGGC
>JBFWJB010000002.1:0-27790 GCA_050253435.1 Rhodospirillaceae bacterium | reverse complement strand
CCGGGGTGCGCCCCGGCAGGTAGACGGAGCGGAACTCGCCATAGGCGTCGCGGTAGGCGTCATAGCGCATCGCCGGGTCGGCGAGGGTGCGGCGCAGGGTGGGCGAGGCGGAGGGATAGGGGGTGAGCGGACGCTCGAAATTGCCGGTGCGGAAGTCCTCCTCGTCGGCGCTGGTCACCGCCTCCACCACCTTGCCGCCGTCCTCGATCACCGCGTAGAGGTAGGCGAGGTCGGAAATCCGCGCATAGTCGGTAAGGCGTTTCACCAGGTTCATATATTCGGCGTCGGGGATGGTCTCGTGGCGCGCCACCCGGTCGAAATAGGCGGGGGGAATCATCTCGCGCACGCCGTGGGCGACGGCGAGCAGAGTGTCGTCGCTTTCGTCGACGATGCCGTCGCGCAGAGAGTCGTAGAGCACCGCGGCGAACCCGGCGGTGAGCGCGAGGTTGAGCGCGAACAACAGGGCGAACAGTCTGGCGCGCAGGCCGAACGCCCATTTTCCTGCGGTTTCGTGCTGCGGGTTTGCGGCGGCCATCCCAGACCCTTCCACCGGCGGTTTCCCCTTTCGCAGTGAACATCCTGCCTCGTCCGGGGTCAAGGCCGGGACCGCCGGTTCCGCGCCTCAGGCGATCAGGACCTCGCCGACCTTGGCGCGGATGGCGGAGAGGCTTGGGGTTTCCGTGGCTCCGCCGTCGGTGACGAGAAGGTCCACGCCGTCCGCCGGGCAATAGGAAATGCGGCTGGGTGCGCCGATCTTCGCATGGTCGGCGAGGATGGCGACGGCGCGGGCGTTTTCCGCCATGGCGCGGGCGATTTCCGCCTCGCGCGGGTCGAAGCTGGTGGCGCCGTAGCGCGCGTCGAACCCGACCGGCGAAAGCAGCGCGAAGTCGGCGCGGTAGCGGTGGATTTCCGCCACCGTGGCGGCGCCGCAGGTGGCGGCCAGGCCGTCGAGGATCTCCCCGCCGAGGAGCATCGCCTGGTTGCCGCGAGCGCGGCCTTCGTCGCCGCCCAACTTCATCGCGATGTCCACGGAATTGGTGATTACGGTCAACCCGGAATGGCCGGAGAGCGCCTCGGCAAGCAGGGTGGTGGTGCTGCCCGCGTCGAGAAAGAGGGTCTGCCCGGCGGAAATCCGCGCCGCCGCGGTGCGGGCGATGGCGCGCTTCTCGCGCACCCGCACCTTGGCGCGTACCGCGATCGGTGGTTCCGGCTCGCCGCCGGCGGCCACCGCGCCGCCGCGCACCCGCTTCAGATCGCCCGCGAGCTCGAGGTCGAGAAGGTCGCGGCGCACCGTCTCGCGCGACACCGCCAGTTCGGTGGCGATGCGCTCGGCGCTGACCCGGCCGAAGGTGGCCAGCAGCGCGCGGATGCGTTGGTGACGGTCTTCCTGCCACATCCGGCAGCCTCCTCACGCGTGACGGCGGGCCGCGCGCCGCAGCGCCAGCCGCATCACCACCATGGAGGCCAGGACCGTGGCCATGATGCAGGTGGAAAACGCCGCGGCCTGGGAGACGAAGCCCGCCTCGTCCAGACGCATCACCGACACCGCGGCGACGCTGAGGCTCGGCGTGATCAGAAAGATCACCGCCGACAGGGTGACCATAGACCGCATGAACAGGAAAAAGAACACCGAAACCGCGGTCGCGCCGATGAACGGAGCCACCGCGTCCCGCAGCACCGCGGCGAGGCCGCCGCCGAGGCAGGAGACCGCCTCCTCCAGGGCCGGGGGCACGGCGCGCATGCCGGTCATCATGGTGAGGAAGCCCTGGGAATGGTAGTGGTAGAAGTTGCACAGCGCGATCAGAAGGCTGCCGCCGTAGAGCATGCCCAGCAGGTTGTCGCCGACGTTGAAGGCGAAGACGTAGGAGAGGCCGAGCACCATGCCCGGCACCCCCACCGGCAGCACCGCGGCGAGGTAGGCGAGCTTCGCCACCCTGGGCGGCAGGCGCTTCATCCCGAAGGCGAGAAGGAACAGCAGCGCCACGCCGCAGGCGGCGGCGGCGAGGCTGACGGTGAGCGTCGTCCACAGCGGGCGGTAGCCGCCGGCCACGGTGATGTCGTAGTTCTTCAGGGTCATCGACAGGTTGTAGGGCCACAGCTTGACGAAGCTGGCGAAGATCACCGTGGCGACCACGGCGATCACCGCAAGCGCGCAGCCGTGCACTACGATGCCGAGAGGCACGTCGCGCGCGGGCAGGGAATCCGGCGTTACCGGGATCGCGCTTTCCGAGCCGCCGCCGAACTGGCGCTGCGCGGCGGCGCGTTCGATGACCACGGCGACCACGGTGGGCAGCAGCAGCAGCATGCCCACCACCGCCCCCATGCCGAAGTTCATTTGCCCCGAAACCTGGGCGTAGATCTCCGTCGCCAGCACGCGGAAGTTGCCGCCGATCACCGCCGCGTTGCCGAAATCGGTGATGGTCACGGTGAACACCACGAACCCGGCGCTGAGAATGCCGAAACGGGCGTTGGGCAGGGTGATGTCGAAGAACTGCCGCCAGCGCGAGGCGCCCATCACCTCGGCGGCGTCGTAGTAGCGGGCGTCCGACTGGCGCAGCGCCGCTTCGAGAATCAGCACCGCCTGCGGCAGGGCGTAGAACACGTCGGAGAGCAGCAGGCCGGAAAAGCCGTAGGCGTCCACCGGCAGGCCGGTCCATTTGTGGACCAGGCCGTTGCGCCCGAAAATGAAGAGAATGCCGAGCCCCTGCACCAGCGACGGCGCGAGCATCGGCAGCGCCAGGGCGACGGCGATGAGGCCGCGGCCGCGCAGGGCGGTGCGTTGCAGCGCGAACGCGATGGCGAAGCCGAGCGCCAGGCAGATCGCGGTGGTGGCGAGACTCAGGACAAGGCTGTTCCAGGTCGCCGCGGCGATGCCGGGGCTTGCCAGAATGGCGAGGTAGTTGCCCGCGCCGAGGCTGCCGTCGGCGAGGGTGAGGCTCTTCAGCGCCACGGTGGCGAGGGGGTAGAGGAAGAACAGGCCGAGGCCGAAGAGCGGCACGACGAGGCACACCGCCAGCAGCAGGCGGTCGGCGGCGGTCATGCGCGGGCGGCGCGGGCGCGGCAGCGCGGCCGTTCCGGCGCTCATGTGCGCACCCATGCGCCGGAAGAGAAGGAAACCGACACCGCATCCCCGGCGGAGAAGCCGCCGCGCCCCGGAATCTCGGCAAGCAGGGTGCGGTCCTTCCAGGCGATGCGCAGGCGGGAGAGGTTGCCGAGAAAGCCGCAATCGATCACCCGACCGTCGCCGCCGGGGGAGAGGGCGACCGCTTCCGGCCGCACGCAGAGCTCATAGGCCTCCGGCGCGCCGTCGGGACGTCCGGGGAGCAGTTCCGGCGCGGCGGCGAGCACCCAGCCGGTGGGCAGCAGGTTGCTCTGCCCGACGAAATCCGCGACGAAGCGGGTGCGCGGGCGGAGGTAGAGGTCCTCCGGCGTGCCGGTCTGCTCGATGCGGCCCTGGTTCATGCAGACGATGGTGTCGGCCAGCGACAGCGCCTCTTCCTGGTCGTGGGTGACCATGATCGTGGGAATGCCGAGGCGGCGCTGCACTTCGCGGATTTCGCCGCGCATCTCGACGCGCACGCGGGCGTCGAGCGCGGAGAGCGGCTCATCCAGCAGCAGCAGCGCGGGCTCGACGGCAAGCGCGCGGGCGATGGCGACGCGCTGCTGCTGCCCGCCGGAAAGCTGGTGCGGGTAGCGGTCGGCGAGGTGCGGCAGCTTGACCATCTCCAGCAGCGCCTCGACGCGGGTCTGGATCGCGTCGGCGGCCTGTTTGCGGATCTTGAGGCCGTAGGCGACGTTTTCCGCCGCAGTCATGTTGGGAAACAGGGAATAGGACTGGAAGACGATGCCGAAGCCGCGCTCCCGCGCGGGCATGGCGGAGAGGTCGGTTTCGCCCATCGTCAGGCTGCCGCCGTCGAACGGCAGCAGCCCGGCGATGATGCGCAGAAGCGTGGTCTTGCCGCAGCCGGAAGGCCCGAGCAGGCAGATGAAGTCGTGCGCGCCGACATCCAGATTGATGCGGTCGAGGGCGACGAATTCGTCGAAGGTCTTGTAGAGCTGGCGAATCTGCAGGTGCATGCGGCGGCCTCGATGGCGAAACGCGGACGGAAACGGCCGGGCGCGCACGCCCGGCCGCGCAGTTGGAAAAGGCTCAGCGCTTGATCGTCGCCTGCCAGACCTTGAGGATGCCGTCGCGCTCCTTGGCGGATTTCGCGAAGTCCATGGGGTAGAGCACCTTGGTCAGGTCGGCGGGCAGGCCCGCGGCCTCGGCGGTCTTGGAGGGCTTGGTGCCCGGCATGGTGATGATCGCCTTGTAGGCCTTGTACTGCTCGGCGGCGGAGGACGACAGCGTCCAGTCGAGGAACTTCTTGGCGTCGGCCTGGTGCTTCGACGACTTGAGAATGCCGGAGGCCTCGAGTTCGTAGCCCGCCCAGTCCGAGGGGATGACCATCTTCACCGGATAGCCCGCTTCCACCGACTTCATCGCGACGAAGGCGAGCGACGCGCCGATGGCGAATTCCCCGGCGCGCGCCATCTTGCACGGCTTGGAGCCGGAGGTGGTGTACTGCGCCATGTTGGGGTCGAGCGCCTTGAAGAAGTCCCATCCCGCCGCATCTCCCATGCCTTGCAGGATGGCGGCGACCTGGAGGTAGCCGGTGCCGGAGGACGCCGGGTTGGGCATCACGATCTCGCCCTTGTAGATCGGGTTGGCGAGGTCCTTCCACGAGGCCGGCATCGGCAGCTTCTTCGCCTTCAGCACCTCGGTGTTGACGCACAGCGCGCCCATGTAGCCGGTGGCGGCGAACCAGGTCTTGTCCGGCGCCTTGTAGGCGGCGGGCAGCTTGTCCGAGCCCTTGGCGGCATAGGGCTCCAGCTGCTTCTTGATGCCGGGGTGCATCATGTTGGTGACGGCGAAGCCCCAGACCACGTCGGCCTGCGGATTGCCTGCCTCGGCCAGCAGGCGCGCGCCGAGATCGCCGGTGGACAGGCGCAGCACGTTGACCTGGACGTCGGGGATGTCCTTTTTCGCGGCGGCGAGGTAGGCGGCGATTTCGTCCTCCTCCAGCGCCGAATAGACGGTGATCGCACCGGCCTGCGCCGCCCCGGAGCAGGCGATCAGGGCGGTGGCGGCAAGAACGGCACGTTTGAACAACTGCGGCATCATGGGTCGCCTCCATGGGTTGGCGAAATGGCGGAACAGGCGGCGGGACGGATTCCGGTTGCGCAGCGCGGCCTGTGCGAATATGTGGAGAGTTGCAAAATGTTGTTGTCTTGTCCAGCGCTTTTGCATAAAAATGTCACACAACAGTAACGTGATCAAATTTTAGTCAGAAAGGGGCGGAAGATGCCACGGACTATCCACGCCGACGCCGCGATCGACCGCGAAATCCTGGCCGCCTTCGCGGAGGGGCTCGCCGATCTCGCCGCGCCGGTGGCGACTCGCTGGTTCCGCCACCCGCTCGACATCGACCTGAAGTCCGACAACAGCCCGGTTACCGCGGCGGACCGCGCGGTGGAGGCGGAAATCCGCGCCGCCATCGCCGCGCGCTGGCCGCAACACGGCATCCTGGGGGAGGAACAGGGGCGCGAGCGCCTGGATGCGGAGGTGGTGTGGGTGGTGGACCCGATCGACGGCACCCGCAGTTTCATCACCGGCTATCCGCTGTGGGGCACCCTGATCGCCGCGGCGGTGAAAGGCGTGCCGGAAGTGGGGGTGATCTCGATGGCGGCGCTCGGCGAACGCTGGGTCGGCCGCCGCGGCGGCGGCGCGCTGTTCCAGGGGCGGCCCTGCCGCACCCGCGACTGCCGCACCCTGGCGGAAGCGCGTCTCTTCACCACGTCGCCGTATTACTTTACGAAAGAGGAGCGCGCCGCCTTCGAGGCGCTGATGCCGCGGGTCCACACCACGCGCTTCAACGGCGACTGCTACAACTACGGACTGCTCGCCTCCGGCCATATCGATCTGGTGGTGGAGTGCCGCCTGGAGCCCTTCGACTACTGCGCCCTGGTGCCGGTGGTGGAGGGCGCGGGCGGGGTGATGACCGACTGGGAGGGCAGGCCGCTGGGCTTCGAATCCGACGGCCGGGTGATCGCCGCAGCGACGCCGCAACTGCACGCCGAGGCGATGCGCGCCATGGGCTTGAGCTGACTGAGACCTGCCGCAACGGAGGCCGCAATGCCCGTCTACGCCTGCACCCTCGGTACGACGCGCCACGTCTTCGACGGCCTGCGCGCGGTGATGGCGTGCGTCAGCCCGCGCCGGTCGGGCGACGAGTTGGCGGGAATCGCGGCGGACAGCGACGAACGCCGCGTCGCCGCGCGCAGGGTGCTGGCCGACCTGCCGCTCGCCGTGTTCCTCGACGAGCCGCTGATCCCCTACGAGACCGACGAGGTGACGCGGCTGATCGTGGAGTCCCACGATGCCGCCGCTTTTGCGCCGGTGCGGTCGATGACGGTGGGGGAGTTCCGCGAATGGCTGCTCTCCTACGCCGCGGACGAGGTGGCGCTCAAGGCCCTCGCCCCCGGCCTGACGCCGGAGATGGCCGCTGCGGTCTCCAAGCTGATGCGCAACGCCGACCTGATGGCGGTGGCGGCGAAGTGCCGGGTGGTCACCGCCTTCCGCTCCACCCTCGGCCTGCCGGGGCGGCTGGGCTCGCGGTTGCAGCCCAACCATCCCACCGACGACCCGGAGGGCATCGCCGCCGCCACCCTCGACGGCCTGCTCTACGGTATCGGCGATGCGGTGATCGGCATCAACCCCGCCTCCGACAGCCCCGCCGCCTGCGTCGCGCTGATCGAGATGCTGGACGCGGTGCGCCGCAAGTTCGACATTCCCACCCAGTCCTGCGTGCTCACCCACGTCACCACCACGCTCGCCTGCATCGAGCGCGGCGCGCCGGTGGACCTGGTGTTCCAGTCGATCGCCGGCACCGAGGGGGCGAACGCCGGATTCGGCGTTACCCTCGGCATCCTCAAGGAGGCGCGCGAGGCGGCGCTGTCGCTGAAGCGCGGCAGCGCGGGCGACAACGTGATGTACTTCGAGACCGGCCAGGGCAGCGCGCTCTCCGCCGATGCGCACGGGGGCGTCGACCAGCAGACCTGCGAGGCCCGCGCCTATGCGGTGGCCCGCGCCTTTTCGCCGATGCTGGTCAACACCGTGGTCGGCTTCATCGGTCCGGAATACCTGTTCGACGCCAAGCAGATCATCCGCGCCGGGTTGGAGGATCACTTCTGCGGCAAGCTCTTGGGCGTGCCGATGGGGGTGGACGTCTGCTACACCAACCATGCCGAGGCCGACCAGGACGACATGGATACGCTCGCCACCCTGCTCGCCACCGCCGGGGTGAACTTCCTCATCGGCGTGCCGGGGGCGGACGACATCATGCTCAGCTACCAGAGCCTGTCGTTCCACGACATCCTCGGCCTGCGCCACCGCCTCGGCCTCAAGCCCTGCCCGGAGTTCGAGGGTTGGCTCGCGCGCATGGGCATGCTCGACGATGCCGGGCGGCTCGCCCCCCTGCCCGCCGACCGCGGCGCTCTGCCGCGCCTGCTGGGAGCATAAGGCCATGACCGACGATCCGTTCGACCGCTTCCGCCGCGCCACCCGCGCCCGCATCGGCCTCGGTCGCGCGGGCGACGCGCTGCCCACCGCGGCGCTGCTGGACTTCCAGTTGGCGCACGCGCGGGCGCGCGACGCGGTGCACGGTACGGTGGATTTCGACACGCTCGCCGCGGCGCTGGCGCCGCACCCGAGCCTGCGGGTGAAAAGCGCCGCGCCGGACCGCGCCGCCTATCTGCGCCGCCCCGATCTCGGCCGCCGCCTCGCCGATGCCGACCGCGCCCGCCTTGCCGCGCTGCCGCGCCCCGAACAGCCGTGGGACATCGCCTTCATCATCGCCGACGGGCTTTCCGCCACTGCGGTCAACGTCAACGCAGCGGCGGCCTTCGCCGCATGCGCGGCGGCCCTGCCGCAGGCGTGGAGCATCGCCCCGGTCGTTCTCGCCGAACAGGGCCGCGTCGCCCTCGGCGACGACATCGCCCATGCCCTGGGGGCGAAGATGGCGGCAATCCTTATCGGCGAGCGGCCCGGTCTTTCGGTCGCGGATTCGCTCGGCATCTACCTCACCCTCGACCCCCGCCCCGGACGCCTGGAATCCGAGCGCAACTGCATCTCCAACATCCACGCCGAAGGCCTTTCCCACAGGGAAGCCGCGGCCAAGCTCGCCTGGCTCGCCCGCGAGGCGCGCCGCCGCGGCCTCACCGGCATCGGCCTCAAGGACGAGGCGCCGCCCCTCATCGACGCCGCGCCCGCCGCGGCGATCCCGCAGCCGCGCTGACGCGCCGCCTCGGGAGCAGGACGTCATAGGCTCGAAGACCGTTCGGGAAGGAAGAGGTGGTGCCCCCGGGGAGACTCGAACTCCCACGTCCGCAAGGACAACAGATTTTGAGTCTGCCGCGTCTACCGGTTCCGCCACAGGGGCACGGATGCGGGAGAAAAATCTCCCGAAGACCGCCGACTATACGGGGCGGGCGCGGCGCGTCAAGCCCCAAGCGGCAAGCGGGCGGCCCGAGGGCCGCCCGCCGTATGCGTGTGATGCAGGCTTTTCGCCTTAGGCCGCCTTGAGGGCCGCCGGGCGCACCGCCGGAGCCTTGTTGAGCGGCCACACGGTCCTGCCGTGCACCTCGTTCATCACCTGCGCGAGGCCGGTGTACATCGCGGCGATCGCGGTCGCCATGCCTTCCCAGCCCGCCAGGGTGTGGAAGACGTGGGAGATTTCGCTGCCGTGCGTGGCGTTGCCGAGGATGAGCAGGGCAAACAGCACGACGAGCAGGCCGAAGGTGACCTGCAGCGCGGTGTTGAGGCGGAAGGTCGCGACGAACAGCACGGTCGAGAAAGCGCCCCAAATGCCGAGGAAGAAGACCATCGAGGTGGCGCTCGCCGGGGTGACCCCGGAAACCATCTTCGGCAGCAGCACCAGGGTGCAGAGCGAAATCCAGAAGCAGCCGAAGGAGGTGAAGGCGACGGTGCCGAAGGTGGCGCCCTTCTTCCACTCCATCCAGCCGACGAACAGCTGGGCGAGGCCGCCGTAGAACAGGCCCATGCCGAGGATCATCGCGTCGAGAGCGAAGAAGCCCGCGTTATGGGCGTTCAAGAGAAAGGTGGTGAGGCCAAACGCGCACAGGCCCAAGGGTGCGGGATTGGCGGAAGTATCGGCGATAACGGTCTTGGGAGCCGACGGATCGATAGCAGGTCCACTCATTGGGTTCTCTCCAGCTTGCGCATCCGGGGCAGGCCCTCCCGGCCATCCCGGACGATCGTTTCGTTGGTGTCAGAGCCCGGCACGGTTCCCCCCGGAGCGGGCGATTCGGTACGCGTTATCCCTTCGGTAAACTTGAACTGTTCCAAGTTTATCGCGAAAGGATTAGTCAATAACCGAACAGCCCGTGGCGTATCCTTGCTAAGAATGGTTCTAAAGGTAGAACCAGCCTCCCCCCAAGGATGTCCCAACTGGGTACGGCTCCAGCTCGTGGGGCGGATGATATCGACTGGCCGCGCGAAATCAATCCCTCAAAATCGCAAGGGGCTTGCGCGGGGCGCTTCGCAGCTGGCGGAGGCAGGGCGGGATGTTCGCTCTGCGCACCCGGATTTCCGCAAAAATCCTGTGGAAATCATGGAACTGTCATACACAGCGCCGCCTCTGGCGGCGGCGCTGCGGCGCGGCGCGAAAAGTGCCGCAGCGCGCAGGGGTTCGCCGCGCGCAAAGGCGGCGAACCCCATCCGGTGGGGATGCGTCCGCCCGCATTCCGCCGAATCGGGCGGCGCGGGCGGGTCATTCCGCCGGTTCGGCGACCAGGGCCAGGCGCGCCCCGGCGGCGGGCGCCTTGACCAGCAGACCGAGCCCCGCGGCGGCGAAGCAGAGCACGGCGCAGATGGCGAACGCCGCGCCGTAGCCGCCGGTGAGATCCAGGAGGTAGCCCGCGGCGAGCGGTCCGGTCACGCCGGCGACGCCCCAGGCGGTGAACAGGATGGCGTAGTTGAAGCCCATGTTCCTGGTGCCGTAGAAGTCGCCCACCGCCGAGGGATAGACCGCCAGCATCGCGCCGTAGGAGAAGGTGATGACCATCGAGCCCATAAGGATGGCGGCGAAGCTGTCGAAGGTGGAAAACAGCGCCAGCGTCGCGCCCTGCAGCAGGTAGAGGATGGCCATGGTGCGGCCACGGCCGATGCGGTCGGAGACGTAGCCCGAGATCGGACGGCCGAGCGCGTTGGAGATGGCGATCATCGCCACCAGGGCGACGCCGACGTTGGCGCCGGTCTGCAGCTTGGCGATCTTGACGAGGTGGCCGATCAGCATCAGGCCGGTCATCGACCCGGCGAGGAACATCAGCCACAGCAGGTAGAACTGCGGCGTCTTCAGCATCTCGCGCCAGGTGTAGTCGATGCCGGAGGCGCTGCGCGCCGCGGCTACCGTGGCCACCGGCGCGCGCGGCACCGAAAGCAGTTGCGCGAACGCCACGATCGCCAGGCCGAAGGCGACGCCGAGAATCTTGAAGGTGGCGAACATGCCGTAGGAGGCCATCAGGAACTTGGTGAGCGGCGCGATGTAGAGCGAGGCGAGGCCGAAGCCGGTGACCACGACGCCCGCGATCAGGCCCTTCTGCTCCGGGCGGAACCACTTCACCGCGGCGGGCGTGGTGGCGGAATAGCCCATGCCGATACCCGCGCCGGTGAGTACGCCGAAGCACAAAATCACGCCCTCGAGCGTCGGAAAGATGCTGGAAAGCACCAGGCCCGCGCCGGTGAGCACGCCGCCCGCGGTGGCGACGATGCGCGGCCCGAAGGCGTCCTGCAGACGCCCGCCGAGCAGCATGATCACGGCGAACATGGCGATCGCCACGGTATAGGGCAGCGAGGCCTGCACCGCGGTCCAGTTGTAGGTGCCGCTCAAGCTCGCGGCGAAAATGCTCCAGGCGTAGAGCACGCCGAACATCAGGTTGATGCACAGTCCGGCGAGGACGACGATCCATCCCCGGTTAAACCCTTGCGACATGGGTTCCCCTCCTTCGGGTCGTGGTTATGGGCTGGGGGCGCGCGGGTTTCCGTCGCCCTTCGTAATATTGTTTCAGTGCCGTGAGTATTACCGGCACGTTTCATTTGTTCGGGCTAAGGCGTTCCCCAATCCCCGCGCAAGCTCCCCAGTGCCGCGCAGTGTGCACACGGATAACCACAAGATCAATGTGGAATCGAGCGACTCGGGACGTAACAAATTGTTTCAATTATTATGGTGGGTGCGGCTTTTCACTTGCAGAACGCCGGATGGCGCCTGCCCGAACGGGTCGGGCCGCCGCGCGATTTTTGCCCGCGGGGCCGTGTTTTGCCGTATAATCGGAGGCAAGAGAAAAAGACCGGACGCACGAGGGAGGTTGCGATGATCACCCACCACGCGGCGCTGATCTACACCATGGTGCTGGTTTCCGCCTCGGACCGCCAGATGACCGACGCGGAACTCAAGGTGATGGGCACCAACGTCAAAAGCCTGCCGGTTTTCCGCGGCTTCGACAGTTCCGCACTCACCCGCATCGCAGAGGACTGCGCGGCGCTTCTCGACCAGGAGGACGGCCTGGAGCGTGCGCTGGATCTGATCCGCGCCGCCCTGCCGGTGAAGCTGCGCGAGACCGCCTATGCGCTCGCCTGCGACGTTGCGGTGGCCGACGGCCATGTCGAGCAGGAGGAACTGCGCATGCTGGAAATGGTGCGCCACCGTCTCGACGTGGACCGCCTCACCGCCGCGGCGATCGAACGCGGCGCCAAGGCGCGCACCGTCGCCGCCTAGGTTCCGCCTCCAGGCGAACTAGACCTTTTCCAATTCACCGAGGAACGTTTCGACATCGCGCTTGAGCGTCGCCGCGTCGTCTTCGAGCGCCTCGGAGAGCTGCATCATCCGGTCGGCAACGCCGCCGGTTTCTCGTGCGAGTCCGGAAACCTGGGTGACGTTGCCGGTGAGTGTCTCGTTGCCGCTCGCCGCCCCGGCGATGTTCCGGGCGATTTCGCCGGTCGCCGCGCTTTGTTCCTCGACGGCCGCCGCAATCGAGCCGATGACTTGGTCCATCTCCTCGATCACCGTGCGCACTGCGCCGATCGCCGCGACCACTTCGCCGGCGGTGCGGCGCACGCCGCCGATTTGCTCCTGAATCTCGTCGGTCGCTCGCGAGGTCTGGTTGGCGAGGGTCTTGACCTCGCCCGCGACGACGGCGAACCCCTTGCCCGCTTCGCCCGCGCGCGCCGCCTCGATGGTGGCGTTGAGCGCCAGCAGGTTGGTCTGGTTGGCGATGTCGGTGATCAGGCCGAGCACGTCGCCGATGCGGTCGGTGGCGGTCGCGAGTTCACCCGCATCGCCGCTTGCCGCTTCGATGCGCTCGACCGCGCGGCGCGAAATCGTGCGGCTGTCCTGCACGCGGCTGCTGATCTCCCGCGTCGAGGCTTCGAGTTGTTCGGTGGCGCCGGCTACCGCGTTGACGTTGGCGGACGATTCTTCCGCCGCATGGGCCGCCGCATTGCTTTGGGTAACGGTCTCGCTGGCCGCTCCGGTGAGAGTTTCGGCGGTGCCGCGCACGCCTTCGATCGCAGCTTCGAGACGTTTGAGCGCGTGACCGATTGCCGTGTCGAAGCCGCGCGTCAGGCGTTCGCGTTCGCGCGCACGGGTCAGCTCGGTTTCCTGTTGGCGCTTCGCTTCCGCTTCCAGGCGTTCGCCTTCGACGAGGCCCACCCGGAAACCTTCGACCGCACGCGCCATCACGCCGATTTCGTCGCGGCTGTCGGTATCGGGGACAACGATGTCACGCGCGCCTGCGGCCATCTGGTCCATCGTTGCCGTGATGCGGTCCAGCGGACGCGATACCGAGCGCGCGATCCGGACCGCGGCGGCGGCGAAGCCGAGCGCGATGATCACGACCAGCCCGAGGGTAATCGCGCCGAAGCGCGTGCGGATCGTATCGAGATTGGCGGCTGCGTTATCGGCTTCGCGTTCGGCGATCGTGTCGATCTCGTCGACTGCCTTGACGGTATCGGCGAATGCGGCGTCGGCGGCTTCCTGCGCCGCACGGGAATCGCTGTCGTCCTTTACGTAGTCGCTGAATGCCTTGAGGTAGGCGTCCGCGTCGGAGGTGGCGCGTTGCGCCGCTGCCGGGGCGAGATTAAGGGAGGCGAGCATCGAGAGCATCCGGCCGTGCGCCTGGCGCGAGAGGTCGAGATATTTCGGGTTGTTGCGCAGCATGTAATCTTTTTCATGGCGCCGGAGGGTGAGTATCTCGACCAGCACGCGGTCGTTGCCGAGCGTCTTGCCGATGTCTTCGAGCGCATGAACGCGGGTGCGGAGCGCGCCTTGGGCGCCGTCGTTCTCGGTCAGGCCCTTGGCGGTTTCCGCCGCGACCACGGTGTCGAACGCCTTGCCAAAGCGGACCATTGCGGCGTTGAGGCGCGTGCGCTGTGCGTCGAGCTTGCGGTCGGCGTCGAGCTTGCCGATCTCGTCGAGCGCGGCATGGGCGCGCGCAAGGGCGGCATGGGCAGCGTCGGCGTCGGCGATCTGGCGGCGCAGCAAAAAGGCCTTGCCGCGCCGTTCGACCTCAAGAGCGGCAACATGCATGCGCGCCGATGCGGCGGCCATGGCGTCGTAGCGGCTACGTTGCTCTGCCTCGTTGCGGGTGAGAGCGTTGCTGACTGCGAAGGCGGCGGTGACGAGGAGCATCCCAACTATGCCCAGAGCCGCCATGGCGCCGATGCGCGTCTTGACCGATCCGAACGACATCTCTCTCTTTTCCTCTCTTCAGCTCCTCCACTTGAGATGCATATATGCCTATGAGAAAATCAATTTTAAGTACCGGTCCGCGTATTAAAAAAACCCGGCCCCCGCGAGGGGGCCGGGCCTTTTGCCGGGTTGGCTGATGGCGCCGGGCTTAGAAGCCCATGCCGCCCATGCCGCCCATGCCGCCCATGTCGGGCATGGCCGGAGCCGGGTGCTTTTCCGGAACGTCGGCGATCATCGCCTCGGTGGTGATCAAGAGGCCGGCGATCGAGGCCGCATCCTGCAGCGCATGACGCACCACCTTGGTCGGGTCGATGATGCCGGACTTCACCATGTCCTCGTACTTGCCGTCCTGGGCGTTGAAGCCGAAGGTCGGGGAGGTCTGCTCGAGGATCTTGCCCGCGACCACCGCGCCGTCGAAACCGGAGTTCTCGGCGATCTGACGCACCGGCGCCTGCAGCGCGCGGCGGACGATCTCGATGCCGACCTTCTGGTCGCCGTTGGCGGGCTTGAGGGCTTCCAGTGCCTTCGCGCCGTTGAGCAGGGCGACGCCGCCGCCCGGAACCACGCCTTCCTCGACCGCCGCACGGGTGGCGTGCAGGGCGTCGTCGACGCGGTCCTTCTTCTCTTTCACTTCCACTTCGGTCGCGCCGCCGACCTTGATCACCGCGACGCCGCCGGCGAGCTTCGCCAGCCGCTCCTGCAGCTTCTCACGGTCGTAGTCGGAGGTCGCCACCTCGATCTGCGCGCGGATCTGGTTGCAGCGCGCCTCGATCTCTTCCTTGGCGCCAGCGCCGTCGACCAGGGTGGTGTCTTCCTTGGTGATCACCACCTTCTTCGCGGTGCCGAGCATGTCGAGGGTGACGGTGTCGAGCTTGATCCCGAGCTCTTCGGAGATCACCTGGCCGCCGGTCACGGTCGCCATGTCGCCGAGGATCGCCTTGCGGCGGTCGCCGAAGCCCGGCGCCTTGATCGCCGCGACCTTGAGGCCGCCGCGCAGCTTGTTGACCACCAGGGTGGCGAGCGCCTCGCCTTCCACGTCTTCGGCGACGATGAGCAGCGGCTTGCCCGACTGCACCACGGCCTCAAGAACCGGCAGCATCGGCTGCAGGGAGGTGAGCTTGCCCTCGTTGATCAGGATGAAGGGGCTTTCCAGATCCACCACCATCTTCTCGGGGTTGGTCACGAAGTAGGGCGACAGATAGCCGCGGTCCACCTGCATGCCTTCCACCACGTCGAGCTCGGTGTCCAGGCCCTTGGCCTCCTCGACGGTGATCACGCCTTCGTTGCCGACGCGCTCCATCGCCTGGGCGATGATCTTGCCGATCTCGACTTCGCCGTTGGCGGAGATGGTGCCCACCTGGGCGATCTCGGCGTTGGTGGAAACCTCCTTGGAGGTCGACTTGATCGCGGCGACCACGGCCTCGACCGCCATGTCGATGCCGCGCTTCAGGTCCATCGGGTTCATCCCCGCGGCCACCGACTTGCAGCCCTCGCGGACGATCGCCTGGGCGAGCACGGTCGCCGTGGTGGTGCCGTCACCGGCCTGGTCGTTGGTCTTGGAAGCGACTTCCTTGACCATCTGGGCGCCCATGTTCTCGAACTTGTCGGCAAGCTCGATCTCCTTGGCCACGGACACGCCGTCCTTGGTGATGCGCGGCGCGCCGAACGACTTGTCCAGCACCACGTTGCGGCCCTTCGGACCCAGCGTCACCTTGACCGCGTCGGCCAGGACGTCGACGCCGCGCAGCATGCGCGCGCGCGCGTCGGTCGAGAATTTGACTTCTTTGGCAGCCATCGTGAATTTCCTCTTGGCTTATTCTGTGAACGGATATCGGCCTGAGAGCAGCCTGCCCGGGATCAGCCCAGGATGCCCAGGATGTCCGATTCCTTCATGATCAGGACGTCCTCGTCGTCGATCTTGACCTCGGTGCCGGACCACTTGCCGAACAGCACATGGTCGCCCGCTTTGACGTCGAGCGGAGTCACCGTGCCGTCTTCGCTGCGATGGCCGGAGCCGACCGCCAGGATCTTGCCCTGCATCGGCTTTTCCTTGGCGCTGTCGGGGATGATGATGCCGCCCGCGGTCTTGGTTTCCACGTCCACGCGCTTGACCAGGACTCGGTCATGCAACGGCCTGAATTTCATAGTTTCCTCCAGGTTCCTGACTATCCAAACTCTCCGCCCGTTCCGGCACGGAGAATAGGTTCGGAGGGCGTGTTTAGCACTCCCCCCGTGCGAGTGCTAACGAGGTAAGCTGGAGGCGCGGGCGAGTCAAGAGCTAATCGCCGTTCTCCGCGGCGGCGCTTTCCACCGCGCGGCCGCGGCGCAGGTGGTGCAGCAGGTAGACCCCCACCGCGGCGGAGACGACGAAGAGCGCCGCACCCAGGCCGATGCGGAAGGTGGGGTCGATGTGCACGCCCGAGCCGATGAGGACGAAGACGACGGTCTGCGGCAGGTAACCCGCCGCCGAGCCGAGGACGAAGGGGAGAAACCGCACCCGCGACACCCCGGCCACCAGGTTGGTCACCACGTTGCTGCCCACCGGCAGAAAGCGGATCAGGAGAGTGGTGAGGAAGGGGCTGTCGGCGAGGATGGCGTCGAACTTGGCGATGCGCTTGCCGAAGTGGCGCTGCACCAGGGATCGCCCAAGGAGCCGCGCATAGACGAAGGCGAGCACGCAGCCGAGGGTGGTGGCCAGAAGCGCGAGCCCGCTGCCGGTGACGAAACCGAAGGCATAGCCGCCGAGGAAGGCGACCACCTGGCGCGGAAAGCCGAGCGCGGTGACCACGGTGCCCATGGCGAGGAAGACCAGGTCGCCGGTCAGGCCCTTGCCCTTGACCTCCGCATCCACCCAGCCGGTGTTGAGAATGTCGGCGAGCCCTGCCGCCTTCATCGCATAGCCGCAGGCGACCAGGGAAAGAATGAGGACGAGGCCCTTGAGGTAGGGCTTGATGGCCTTGAGGCGCTCAGTCATCGCCGCCGTCGATCTCGGGCACCGAGGAGCGCTTGATCAGCCACATCACCCCCAGAAGGTCGGTAATGCCCACCAGCGCGCGGTCGATGGTGCCGTATTTCGAGACGCCGCGCTCGCGCGGACGGTGGTTCACCGGCACCGAAACCACGGAGCCTCCAGCGCGCAGAAACAGCGCGGGCAGGTAGCGGTGCATGTGGTCGAAGCGCGGCAGGTCGAGGAAGGCCGCGCGGGCGAACAGCTTCAGCCCGCAGCCGGTATCCGGCGTGTCGTCGTGCAAGAGCGAACGGCGCAGCGCGTTGGCGAATTTCGAGGTGTAGCGCTTCACCGCGCTGTCGCGGCGCTTGTGGCGATGGCCCGCCACCAGGAAGAGATCGGGGTTGGCTGCGGCGCGCAGGGTTTCCAGCATCGCCGGAATGTTCGCCGGGTCGTTCTGGCCGTCGCCGTCCAGCGTGGCGATGAAGCGGGCGCGCGCGGCCTTGATGCCGGTGGCCACCGCCTGGCTCTGACCGCAGCTCTCGCGGTGGCGGACGCTGCGCAGGCGGGGGAATTTCTCTTTCGCTTCGGCGAGCTTCTGCGGCGTGCGGTCGTCGGAACCGTCGTCGACGTAGACCACCTCGAATTCGGCGACGCCGTCGAGTGCGGCGTGAATCTCCTCGATCAGGGGGAGGATGTTGTCCTGCTCGTTCTTTACCGGAACCACCACCGCCAGTTCCGGCACCGCCTCTTTCTTCCGCATGGTCCCCGCCATCGTACTGCTGTGCGTCGGGCGCTTTGTTAGCATGGGCGGCAGCGCTTCACAACGGCTTCGTCGGCGGCACCGGGGCGGAGCCGAGATAGGCGCGGCGCACCAGCGCGTCGTCGCGGATCGCCCCCGGCGCGTCGTCGGCGATCAGGCGGCCGCGGTCGAGCACCAGGATGCGCGTGGCGAAGCCGAACACCGTGGCCATGTCGTGCTCGGTGAAGAGAACCGTCATCCCCCGCGCCCGGGAACGCTCCCGCACCATGTCCATGAAGGCGGCGCGCTCGGAAGGGGCCATTCCGGCGGTGGGCTCATCCATCAGCAGCAGGGACGGGTCGCGCGCCAGCGCCATCGCCAGCTCCAGGCGCTTCGCATCGCCATAGGAGAGCGCCCGCGCCGGGGCGTCCGCCATCTCCGCCAGGCCCACCTCGGCCAGCGCGTCCAGCGCGGGTTGCCGCGGCCAGGCGGCCAGTGGGCGGGCGAGCCGCGCGAGCAGCCCCGCACCGCCTGCGGCGATCACCAGCAGGTTGTCGATGACGCTCAACGAGCGGTAGGGCGCGGAGGTCTGGAAGGTGCGGCCGACGCCCTTTTTCGCCACCGCCTCCGGCGGCAGGCCGAGAATCGCCGCGCCGTTGAGCAGCACCGAGCCGCCGTCGGCCGCAAGCGCGCCGCCCAAGATCGAGAACAGGGTGGATTTGCCCGCGCCGTTGGGGCCGATCAGCGCCGCGATCTCGCCTTTCGGGATGTCGAAGCCGATTTCGGAGAGCACCGGCATGCCGCCGTAGCTCTTGCGCAAGTCGCGCACCGAAAGATGAACGGTCATCGCGCGCCTCCCGCCCGCTTCGGCGACAAGAGGCCGCCCGGCGCGGTGCAGGCGAGCAGCAAAATCATGCCGCCGACGATCATGTGCCAGTGCGGCGTCAGCGTGGAGACCACGGCGACGCCGAGGCTGTAGGCCGCCGCCCCGGCGAGCGGTCCGAGCGGGTGGCCGATGCCGCCCAAGAGCACCATCACCAGGCCGTCGATCGACTGCGGAATGTCGAACAGGGTGGGAAAGGCGCTGCCCTTGAGGAAGGCCAGCAGCGCGCCGGAAAGCCCCGCCCCCGCCGCAGCGACGGCGAAGGCGAGACTGCGCGCGCCGTCCACCGGCAGGGCGTCGGCCCGCGCCCGGGTCTCCGCATCCTGCGCGGCGCGCAGGATGAAGCCGAACGGCGCGCGGTAGAGCCGCGCCGCCACCGCGAGCCACAGCAGCACCAGAACGAGGGTCAGAAGATACCACCCGGTGGGGGTGTCCAGCGGCGGCTCCGGCCACAGGCCGAGAATACCGTTGTCGCCGCCGGTGAGGCTCACCCACTGGAACGCCGCGGCGAACAGAAGCTGCGAAAAGGCCAGCGTCAGCATAGCGAGATAGACGCCGCGCATCCGCCGCACCAGCGCGCCGAACGCCCCGCCCGCCAGACCGGCGAGCAGCACCCCCGCCGCCATCGCGGGCGCAAGCGGCAGCCCTGCGGAAAACGCCAACGCCGCGCCATAGGCCCCGAGGCCGAGGAACGCCGCATGGCCGAAGGAGATCGCCCCCGCCCAGCCGATGAGCAGATGCAGCCCCATGGCGAAGGGCACCGCGATCAAGGCCTGGGTGGCGAGGTCCAGCGCGAACGGCGCGCCGACCAGGCCGAAAACCAGCAGCGCCGCGGCGATGCCCGCTGCGGCGAGCACGGCGCGGCGCGGATACCCCGCCGCGGGCGGCGAGGGTAACGCCAAGGGCCGGTGCGGTTCCTGCTGCGCCGGGCGGCCGAACAAGCCCCTCGGCCGCACCACCAGAACGCCGGCCATGATCAAAAACAGCATCGCCAGCGTGCCCTGCGGCCACACCACGATGCCGAAGGCGGAAACTTCCGCCACGATCGCCGCGGCGACGAAGGCCCCGGTCAAACTGCCCATGCCGCCGATCACCACCACCACGAAGGCGGAAACGATCACCTGGGTATCCAGGCTGTGGTGCAACGTCTCGCGCGGCAACTGCAACGCCCCGCCCAAACCCGCGAGCGCGCAGCCCAGCATGAACACCGCGGTGAACAGCAGGTCCTGGCGGATGCCGAGCGCCGCGGCCATCTCCCGGTCTTCGGTGGCGGCGCGCACGATGCGGCCGAAGCGCGTGCGGTTGAGCACCAGCCACAACGCCCCCAGCACCACCGGCCCCAGGCAGATCAGAAACAGGTCGTAGGCGGGCAAACGCCGCCCGAGAATTGCCACCGCGCCGGTCAGCCCCGGCGCGCGCGGGCCGATGACGTCCTGCGCGCCCCACACCAGGGGCACCACGTCGTGCGCCACCAGCACCAGTCCGAAGGTGGCGAGCAAAGGCAGAAGCTCGTGCCCGGCGTAGAGGCGGCGCAGAATTCCCACCTCGATCAGCGCGCCGAGAAGCGCGGTGGCGCAGGCGGCCAACGGTGCGGCCAGCCAGAAGTTCACTCCCAGCCGGTCGATCAACGTCCACGCCACGTAGGCGCCGATCATGAACACCGTGCCGTGGGCGAAATTCACCACCCGGCTGACGCCGAAAATCAGCGACAGGCCCGCCGCCACCAGGAAGAGCGAGCTCGCCCCGGCCAAGCCGTTCAAAGCCTGAATGAGAATGAAGTCCATGCCCCGGCCTCTGTTGCCGCGCCAGATTATCCGGATCGAGGGGAAAAACAAAAACTTTGCGGAGGGTCGCGGACCCTCCGCACCTCCCCTGACTTTTGGTTTTTGCGCGAAACGCTATAAAGCGATCACGCGGCGTGACGGTCGATAGCCGCTACGCGGCGAAAAACCGGCTATGGGGGGAGTGGGGGGACCGAGTCCCCCCGCAAGTTTTTTTGTGCGCGCGGTGTCGCAAGCCTCTCCTTTTAGCCCGCGACTTCACGGTCGGTCTTGGCGTAGCGCACGCGGACTCCCTTGAGGCCCAGGGCATAGACGGTGATCGAGACGGGCGAGAACTGCATGTGGTCCGCGGCGGAGGCGAACCAGGTACCGCCGTCGGCCCGCGGCCTGCTGGCGGTGAGGAAGTTCTGCGCCGCCGTGGCGATGCGCGCGCCGCCCGCGATCACCGTGAAGTCGGGGTCGCTGGGTTGGAGCTCCTTCTTCGGGTGGGACACGGAATCGCTGGTGGCGCTGAAGATGTGGGTGGTCAGCCCGTGGTCGGAGCCGTCCTTGCGGCGCAGACCGATGGCGTAGACGTGGAGGACGCAGTCCGAATGCCCCCTCTGGCCCAGGACGGGTGACCTGTCCACCGCCGATGCGGCCCAGGTGGCGTTGTCCCGCGGGTAGGAGGCCTGGAGCAGGTTTCCGGGTTCCTCGTAGTCGCAGAAGGCGCCGCCGCCGACCATGACGTATCCGGGCCCGACACTGGCGGAGACTTCCGGATGCGTGCCCTTGGCGGAGACCTGCTCGAAGACCTTGACCTCCCATTCGTCGTCGGGGTCGTAGAGGGCGATGCAGTAGGCGGCGACATTTCCGGGTGAGTCTTCCTCCTGGTCCTTCGAGCGCGCGATCCAGGCGGTGGGATTGCCGCTCGTCGCCGGATACATCGCGGTCAGGAGTTGCCCGGCGGAGGAGATCGACGAGCACGTCGCGCCGCCGGAGATCACCTTGTAGCTCCGGTCGGCCTCGCAGGTGGCGGCGGGGTGCGCCACCACCTCGGTGCTGCCCTGGGAGAAGATGCGCAGAACGATCTCCCGCGCCGGGATCGCGAACATCCGGTCGAAGGCCTCGTGCAGTTCCTTGCGCCGCGCCTCATCGGGGCAGAACTCGTAGAGCGGGGCCAGGCCGTCGTGGGCGAAGTCGATCAGCACCGGGTTGGCGGCGACGGTCTTCCGCCAGGAGTCGATGCTGTCGCAGTCCGGGTCGCCGCCGATCAGCTTGAGGCCGTAGTTGCTGGAGATCGCCGCCTTCTTGCTGGACCAGCCGACCGTCGCATCGGCGCTGACGGCGACCCCCGCCTTCAGGGATTCGTACTTCGCGGTGATCGCGGCGCGGAATTCGGTCTCGTTGAAATTGCTGCTCTTGCTCGCGGTGAACGAGCACTGGGACTTGCCGCCGATGAAGATGTGAGTGAGCACGTGGGTGCCGTAGGTGTCGAACAGCTTGCGCGGCTCCATCTCCATCACGTCGCGGCGGAAGGCCGGGTGCAGGTGCGTCCACCAGTCTTTGGCGCTGCCGACGAGCGAGAGCTTGTAGCCCTGCTGGATGCGGCTCACCGTCATAAACTGCAGTTCCTGGGAGCGTTTTTCCGCATGGCTGAACGAGGCCTCCGCCTCCGCCTCGAAGAAGCTGTACTTGCCGCTGATCTTGAACTTGCCCTTCAGGCTGCTGGCGTAGTCCTCGATGCTCTGGCCGTAGATGCTCTCGACGCTGCCGCGCTGCACCTCGGTGTACTGCACGGTGTCGGCCGGATAGGCGCCGAACTTCGTGGACTCCATGGCTTCGTTGCCCAGTGTGACCACCCGGATTTCTAGGCTGTCGGGATCGGCGTAGCGCCCGCGGGCATCGTAGCCGATGCCGAGAACGTTCAATCCCGGGAGCAGAGCTTCCTTCGTCATCGCTTCCTCCTTACGATGGTGCGGCGACACCCCCTATGGTAGTTATGCCGAAGTATGAGGCTCAGCAGAAGTATTATTTCGTGTAATTTTTATGGGTATTCCGTTGCCGCGCCCGCCGGGAAAATAAAGCCGCGCAGCGGCAGGCAACACGTTTGGTGCCGCCGCACGAGCCTATAGCGCTGCGCGCAAAAACCAAAAGTTATGGGGTGCGCGAGGGGTCCGAGACCCCTCGCAAAGTTTTTCTCACTTCGCCGGGCGGAGTTTCTTCACCGCCGCGGCGTCGGGGAGGACGTCTGCGCCGTCGACGTAGCGCCAATCGACCATTTTGCCTTCGCCGTTGACCAGGGCGGTTTTGCCGACCCAGGCGCCCATGGTGGACGGGGGGTCCGCGGCGCGGTAGGTGATGGTGCCGGTGGGGGCGTCGAAGCTGAGGCCGGAGAGCGCCTTCATCAGGGCCGGGGTGTTGGTGGAGCCTGCGCGGTTGAGCGCGGCGGCGGCGGCGAGCGCCATGTTGTAGCCGACGAGGGAGCCCATGCGCGGGTCCTCGTGGAACTTGGCGCGGTAGGCGGAAACGAAGGCCTTGTGCGCCGGGGTGTCGATGGCGTCCCACGGGTAGCCGGTGACGATCCAGCCTTGCGGGGTTTCCGCGCCCAGCGGGACGAGGTAGTCCGGCTCGCCGGTGAGCAGCGAGACCACCGGGCGCTTGGCGAAGAGGCCGCGCGCCGCGCCCTCGCGGACGAATTTCGAGAGGTCGGAAGAGAAGGTGACGTTGAAGATGGCGTCCGGCTTGGCCTGCTCCAGGGCTTCGACGGTGGGCCCGGCGTCGAGCTTGAACAGGGCGGGCCACTGCTCGGCGACGAATTCCACGTCGGGGCGCGCGGCCTTCAGCAGCTTCTTGAAGTTCTCCACCGCCGACTGGCCGTATTCGTAGTTCGGCGCGATGGTGGCCCAGCGCTTGGCGGGCAGCTTGGCGGCCTCGCGCGCGAGGATGGCGGTCTGCACGTAGGTGGAGGGGCGCAGGCGGAAGGTATAGGGGTTGCCGTGGCTCCACACCATGGCGTCGGTGAGCGGCTCGGAGGCGAGGAACACCACCTTGCGCTTCGCCGCGTAGTCGGCGACGGCGAGCCCGACGTTGGAGAGGTAGGTTCCGGCGAGCATCACCACGCCTTCGCGGCGCACCAGTTCGTTGGCGGCGGTGAGCGCCTGTTCCGGCGTTCCGGCGTCGTCGCGGGCGATGATGGAAAGCGGCCTGCCGCCGAGCACGCCGCCCTTGGCGTTGATCTCATCCACCGCCAGCTCCCAGCCGTTGCGGTAGGGCAGGGTGAAGGCGGGGATGCGGGAGTAGGAATTGATCTCGCCGATTTTCACCGGCTCGGCGGCGCGCGCGGGCGCGGCGAGGCAGAAGGCGGTGGCGAAGACGGCGATAAGACTGCGCAGCGACACGGGCGGGGTCTCCTTCACATCTGCGGGATGCGGGCATGATGCGCGCATCCGCGGCGCGGGGCCAGCCCGGAGGTGGGCGGCGCATCATGTATGACAATCGGCATAAGATACCCACAACTAAAGTGCGGTCAAGTGAAACCGCAGGAGCCTTACAGGCGTTTGAGTTCGCGGGTGATCCAGTGGCGGGTGAGGGTTTCCTGCGCGGTGTTCTGGGAGAGGCGCTCGCGCAGGGAGGCGAAATCCACGCGTTCCATGTCCTGGTCCTGTTCGGCGCAGGTGAAGACCACGGTTTCGAGGCCGGTTGCCGGGTCCACCTGGCGCTGCAGGCACTGGCCGCAGATTTCCTTCATCATGCACTGCATCGGCGCGTTGATCGAGGCGACGGCGTGGTGGCAGGGCTTGAGGAGCGGCGCCAGCACGCCGTGGCGCGCCGCCTGCACCGCCGCCATCATCCGGTCGGAGCCGATGGCGATGATGCGGTCCACCGCGGAGAGCGGGATCGGCGTTGCGCCCAGGTCGCCCGCGCCGTAGGCGGCCATCGCCTGCACGATGTTGCCGGTGAAGGTTTTGTCGTCCGGGCGCTCGGGGGCGAAGTCGGCGGCTTCGTCGCAGCACCACACCACCGCGTCGGAGGCGGCGAGGATGTCCGCCACCTTGAAGCGGTCGCCGCCCCGGCGGTAGCCCGCGAAATAGAGCACGCGGCAGCCCCGTTCCTTGAGCGCGCGGCCGATGGAGAACAGCACGGCGTTGCCCAGCCCGCCGCCCGCCAGCAGCACCGTCTGATTCTCCGGCAGGTCGGTGGGCGCGCCGGTGGGGCCCATCACCACCAGCGGCTCGCCGGGCTGCAACTGCGCGCACAGGCTGGAGGAACCGCCCATTTCGAGGACGATCATCGCGAGTTCGCCCTTCTCCACGTCCACCCACGCGCCGGTGAGGGCCACGCCTTCCATGGCGAGAAGCGTATCCTTGGTGCGCTTGGCGTGGGCGGCGTAGTTCTGCAGGCGGAAGAACTGTCCGGGGCGGAAGCGCCGCGCCGCCAAGGGCGCGTGCACCACCACCTCGACGATGGTGGGGGTGAGGCGGGTGACGCGGGCGAGCGTCGGGCGCAGGTTGCGGTTGGCCGCGGCGAACAGGATGTCCGCATCCGGACAGGCGGGCCGCGCCTTGCGCAGGGTGCGGCCGATCACCGGCGCACCGGCGCGGGCGGAGGCCATGGCCGCCACCACGTTTCCGGCGAATCCGGGGTGGAGGTCGCCGAAGAAGGAGACCGGAATTCCGGCCTCGGCGGCGGCGATCAGCACGTGGGTGTGCTCCGGCTTGGTGGATTTTTCCGGCGCGACCGGGTTGCCCGCCTCGTCCAGCGCCTGGAAGTGCTTGCCGTCGACCGCCAGGCCGCCTTCGCCCTCGCGCGCCAGGGTGACGTTGGGGATGGTGCCCGCGGCGACGATCACCGTCTTCGCCGGAAGCTCCGCGGTTTCGCCGCTTTCCGCGTGTTTCACCTGCAGGGTCTCGGCCCAGCCGTGGGCGTCGGCGTGCACCGCGGTCGGCGACCACTGCTCGGCGATGAAGATGCCTTCCTCCAGCGCCTTGGCGATTTCCTCGTGGTTGTTGCGGTAGGCCGGGGAATCGGTGAGCCTGCGGCGGTAGACCAGGGTGGCCCCGCCCCAGCCGCGCAGCAGCTCCAGCACCCGCGGCGCGCGGCCCTCGGCGGCCGCGGCGGCGCGCTCGGCGCGGAGGACGCGGCCGTGCGCCAGGAACTCCTCGGCAATCTCCGTCTCGCCCGGGTTCCACGCGGCGCGCAGCGCGGCCTCGCCGCCCTCGGCGGCAAGCGTCTCGTAGCGGGCGAGGAACTTCTCCACCTGCACCGGGTAGTAGGCAAGCGCCTCGGTGCAGGAGTCGATGGCGGTCAGGCCGCCGCCGATCACCGCCACCGGCAGGCGCACCTGCAGGTTCGCCACCGACTGCGGATGCGCCGCGCCGGTGAGCTGCAGCGCCATCAGGAAGTCGGAGGCCTGGCGCACGCCGGGGGTGAGCTTGCCCGCCATCGGCACCAGGGTCGGCTTGCCCGCGCCGAGGCACAGCGCGACGTGGTCGAAGCCCATCGCCTTGGCGTCGTCGAACCCGAGCGTCGAGCCGAAGCGCACCCCGCCGAACATCCGGAAGCGGCGGTCGCGTTCCAGGATCAGGCGGATCAGGGTGAGGAAGTTCTTGTCCCAGCGCACCGTGATGCCGTATTCGGCGACGCCGCCGAACCCGGCGGTGACGCGGTCATCGAGGTTCCGCCACAGGTCGCCGACGTCGCGGATCGGGGAAAACGGCACCGCCTCGCCGCGTTCGTCGATGCCGGAAAGCGCGGGGTCCATCGGCTCGATCTTCAGCCCGTCCACCGCCACCACCGTATGCCCGTCGCGCAACAGGCGCTGCGCCAGGCTGTAGCCCGCAGGCCCCAGGCCCGCCACCAGCACCGAATAGCCCGTGGCCTCCGCGGGCAGGGGCTGGCGGAAGGAGACCGGATTCCACCGCGTGAACAGGGCGTAGATCTCGAACCCCCAGGGCAGGGAGAGCACGTCCTTCAACGTGCGGGTCTCGACCTCGGGAATGTTCACCGGGTCGCGCATCTGGTTCTGATAGATGCAGGCGACCATGCAGTCGTTGCAGATGCGGTGGCCGGTTCCGGCGCACAGCGGATTGTCGAGGCAGACGATGGCGAGCGCAGCGACTGCATGGCCCGCGGTCTTCGCCTCGTTCATCTCCGAGATGCGCTCCTCCAGCGGGCAGCCGAGCATCTTGCGCCCCAACGGGTTGGTGGCGATGCCGCCCTTGGCGCGGTCGGTCATGCCGCGGGCGCAGGAGTCCTTGTCCATGTGATGGCAGGTGATGCAATAGGCCGCCTGGTCCAGCGCGTGCGGCAGGTCCGCCCCCGCATCGGTCAGCGCGAAGCCCTCGCGGCGGCGCAGCGCCTCGGGTGGGGCCTCCCTCACCGGCAGCGGGCCGTTCCGCCCCTCCGCCGTGTGCACCAGGTTGGCGGCGTCGCGCTTGCCCGGCTGCACGAACAGCACGCCCTTGCCGTGGGCGCGCCTGCCCGCGGGCGCGAGGCTCGCCCACGCGGCGAAGCGCGCGGCCAGCGCCAGATCCTCGGCATGCGCCGCCGCGTCCTCCATCCAGGCGAGCACGGCGCGGGCGAATCCGGCCTCGGAGAACGCTTCGCCGAGGCGCACCTCGATCTCGCGGGTGAGCGCCGCGCCGTCCCAGGCCGCGGCTTCCTCCGCGGTATGCGCCTTGATCGCCTTCCTCTGCACGAACAGGCGCTTCGCCGTGGCCAGCGGAGTAAAGTCCGCATGCGCCGCGTGCAGGTCGGCCAGGGCGTCGCCGATGCCGAACAGCTCGCCGATGAAGGCGTCCACCTCCGGCGCAAGCTCCAGCATCAGCGCCGAGTCTTCCTTGCGGGAGAGCGCATCCGGGTTTTGCCGCGCCGCCTTGAGCCGCGCCGCGCGGTCCGCGTTTCGGCCTGCGACGAAAGCGACGAAGGCCGCATCCAGGCGGGCGAGCCCGGCGCGTTCGTAGAGATCGGCGAAGGAGAGGCCGAAGCCCAGGTGCAGCGCGTCGGCGCTCGCGAAGGTGTCCATGAAAACGGTCCCGATAACTTTTCTCTGTCGTGTTGCCGACGCATATATGATGCTTCGTCGCCAAAGCTACCGCATTTTTCTCGCCATACGGCGAGACGCGCATCAGGAGGCATTCGAGATGACCGGACCAGCGGCCCCCGCCCCGACCCCGGAAGAGCTGTTCTTCGCCCCCGCCGGGCTCGCCCCGGAGGACGCGGCGCGCACCGTGGCGGGCGCGCTTGCGGGCTGCGACGACGGCGAGCTCTTCCTCGAGGCGCGGCGCTTCGAGACCCTGGCGCTCGACGACGGCGTGGTCAAGACCGCAAGCTACGGCAGCGGCATCGGCTTCGGCCTGCGCGCCGTGGCGGGGGAGGCCACGGGCTACGCCCATGCCGAGGGCTTCGACGCGGATAGCCTCTCCCGCGCCGCGCGCACCGTTTCCGCCGCGCGCCAGGGCCACGAAGGCAGCCTTGCGCTGCCGCCCGCGGCGACCAACCGCCACCTCTACGGCGAGATCAATCCGCTGGAAGGCCAGGAATTCTCCGAAAAGGTGGAGCTCCTGCGCGCCATCGACGCCTATGCTCGCGGCAAGGACCCGGCGGTGCGCCAGGTGATGGCTTCGCTCGCCGCCTCCTGGCAGGCGGTGG
>JBFWJB010000001.1:0-27947 GCA_050253435.1 Rhodospirillaceae bacterium | reverse complement strand
CAGCAACAGCGCCAGCGGAATTCCCAGGCCCCAGCTTACGACCGGCGCGGCCCACGGCGGCACCGGCGGGCGCAGCAGCGGGTCGAGGTGCAGGCGCATGAGCGCGCCTGCCGCGCCGCCCCAGCCCGCGGCCGCCGGCGCATGCTCCACCCAGGGCAGGAAGGTGAACGCCAGAACCAGCGGCGGCATCGCGGCGGCCAGGGCGACGGGGCGCAGCCACACCCGCGGCGGGCGACGCAGGATCATCCAGCCCGCGCCCCAGGCGGCGGCGATCAGCACCGGAGCCCACGCGGCGATGCCGAGGGTCTGCAGCAAAAGGTCGGAAAGCGTCGCGCCGGGGCGGCCCAGCAGGTTGCGCACCGGCGCGTTGGAGACGGTGTTCCACGACGGATCGCCGGGCGCATGGGTGGCCAGCGCCACCGCGGTGGCGGCGGCCGCGGCGATCACCGCCATGCCGAACAGCCGGATGCCGCTGCGGCGCAGGAAGCCCGACAGGGATTCGGGGAGGAAGCGGCGCGATGTGGGGGTGCGGCGAGCCATCGGTCAGCGTGCCTTCATCCGGGGTGGTCGAGGCTGTGGCGCAGGGTCGCGAGCGCCGCGGTCACGGTTTCCTCGTCGTGCACCAGCGCGATGCGCACATAGGCATGGCCGGGGTTGCCGTGAGGGAAGGCGGGGTCGTCGGCGGTGAGGTAGCGCCCGGGCACCACGCGGATGCCCGCCTTCCGCCAGAAGCGCACCGTCGCCGCCTCGCCGTCGCCGACGTCGAGCCACAGGAAAAACCCGCCCTGCGGCCGCAGATAGCCGGGATATCCGGCGAAGATGCGGTCCGCCGCGGCGACCAGGCGCGCATAGTGCGCGCGGTTGGCCGCGGCGTGCGCATCGTCGGCCCACAGCGCGGCGGCGGCGGCCTGAATCGGCAGCGGCATCTGCACCGAGGCATAGGTGCGCAGCTTGAGAAACAGCTTCAGCATCGCCGCGTCGCCCGCGACGAAGCCGGCGCGCAGACCCGGCGCGCTGGATCGTTTCGATAGCGAATGGAACACCACGACGTTGGCGAAGGGGTCGTCCCCCGACGGCGCGGCGGCCAGCGCGGCGGCGAGGCCCGAAGGCGGCGGCGCGCCGAAATAGAGCTCGGAATAACACTCGTCGCAGGCGAGCACGAAGCCGTGCCGCCGCGCCAGCTCCACCAGCGCGGTCAGGCGCGGCAGGTCGGCCACCGCGCCCTCCGGATTGCTCGGCGAGCAGAACACCGCCAGCGCGGTGCGTTCCAGAATTTCCTCCGGCAGTGCCGCATAATCGGGCAGATAGCCGGTTTCCGGCCGCGCCGGAACCAGAATCGGTTCCGCCCCCGAAAGCTCGGCGGCGGCGCGGTAGACCTGATAATACGGGTTGGGCAGCAGAACCGCAGGCCGCTTGCCCGCCTTTTCCCGCGGCACCACCGCCTGCGCGAACAGGAACAACGCCTCGCGCGAGCCGGTGGCGGACAATACGTTGCGCGCCGGGTCGATCGCCTCCCGCGGAATGGAAAACCGCCGCGCCAGCCAGTCGGCGCAGGCGCCGCGCAGTTCCGGCGTGCCCTCGTTCGGCGGATAGCGGTTCCACAAGTGCGCGTTGGCGGCGATCACCTCGGCCACCCAGGACGGCGGCGACAGTTGCGGCTCGCCGATGGACATCGCAAGCGTGCGCGGAACCGCAGGCGTAATCGGGTCGAGAAGCTCGCGCAGACGCACGAAGGCGCTGCCGGGAAGACGATCGAGGGCGGGATTGTGCGGACGGGTCATGACCATAACCTTGCCGGGCGCGCGCGGCGCTTCGGAAATTCAAGCATTCCCAAAGGGTATAGCCGAAAAACCGGAGCCGGGCAAAAACAAGGAGGAAGGTAAAAACTCTGCGAGGGGACTCGGCCCCCTCGCGCACCCCATAACCGCGGTTTTTGCGCGCAGCGCCATATGCCCGAGCGTCGGCAACGGGAGATGATGCTTGCCGCTACGCGGCAAAAACCAGTTATGGGGTCAAGGGGCCTCCCGGCCCCTTGCGGGTCCGGGCGGAGCCCGGCCTGGTTTTTCAGAACAGGAAGTGCGCGAGGCGGTAGATGCGGTCCGGCGGCAGCAGGTAGAGCGCGGCGAGGAGGGCGAGCGGCACGCCGGTGCCGAGGATGCGCGCCATCCACATCACGGTTTTGTCGTCCGGGCGGACGAGGAAGACATTGAGGATGGAGAGCGCGGCGCAGACCGCGGTAAGGCCGGTTTCGCCCAGGCCGAACACCGGCGGCACGACGAAGCCGGTGACCGGCGCGGTGCGGAAATAGACCAGGCGGACGAGGAAGAAGAGAATGAGGAACAGATTGATATAGAGCGCGATTTTGGCGCGCGAACGGGTGAGCACGACGCGCGGCGCGGTGCGGCTGGTGAGGTATTCGACGTCCTCTTCGTCCAGATCCTTGTCGATCGGCGAGGTGCCGAACATGCCTTTTTCGTCCTCGAACGGGATTTCCGGTTCGGGCCTGGTTTCCGTGCTCTTGGGGTCGCTCATCGCCTGTCTCCCTCGTTTCCGCGACCATATACCCGCAGGGGCCGCGTCTGTCACCCACGAAAAATGGCCCGGTGGAAAGCCACCGGGCCGGAGTTTCGGGAGGAACAAACACTGATACTCAGGAAACCAAGCCATCCATGCATGCCGGGCTCTGCGCCCGACGACCGTAGGATGGGGTTGCCTCACTGAAAGCCTGTGGCCTCAGCACCTGGCATTGAAGAATGCATCGACCGTGCCAAACACATCTTATGCTTTGATAAATAACGATTCTTGAAAAATTGCGAATTCTTCAGAGAAAAATCGCCGCCATCCGGCGGGGGAAATCGCGGGAAAACTGCTCTTGAGTCAGCACCCCTGACTATTTTTTGTGCTGAACGCGCGCGTTGCCCGCCCGCCGGGTGCGTGCGATGATCCCTCTAAGTCCATCGGGAGGCACCTGCGATGACCCATTCCCTGCCGGTGACGGTGCGGCGCTGGTTGCGCTGGCCCGCCGTGCATTGGGCGGGAGCCCGCCCCGAAATCCCCGACGCCGCGGGCATGCCCGATATCGGTTTTCTCGCCGACGACCCCCGCCACTTCGACCTGTTCGCCCGCTGGCTCCACGCCCAATGGAGCGTGCCCCGCGGTGAAAGCTTGGACAGCCGCCGCGCCACCTTGCGCGGCCAGATGAACCTCGACCGCCTGCCGATCGCGCTGATCGCCTATTGGCAGGGCAGCCCCGCAGGCATCGTCAGCCTGCGCGCCGAGGATCTGCACACCCGCCCGGACCTTTCCCCCTGGCTCTCCGCGCTCTATGTCCACCCGCCGTTGCGCGGCTGCGGCATCGGCCGCGCCCTGGTGCGCGCCACCCTCGACCTCGCCGGCTGGCTGGGATACCCCCGGGTCTACCTGTTCACCACCGATCGCCAAAGCCTTTATGCGGAACTCGGCTGGCAACCGCTCCTCAGACTGCCGGAGGAACAAATTCAAACCCCGCCGCCGGACGTGTTCGCTTCCCCGTTGCTGCGGCGGTGAAAAACCAAAACTTCCTGGAGGGTCGCGGACCCTCCAGACCTCCCATAACTTTCTAGTTTTTGCGCGCAGCGCCATAAGCCCGTGCGGCGGCAGCGGGAGGTGGTGTTTGCCGAAAAACTAAGGGGGTCCGGGGACCGAGTCCCCGGCGGGTCCAGGGCGGAGCCCTGGCCTGGTTTTACCGCCCATGCTCCTCGGGGGAGAAGCGGCGGGCTTCTTCCGGCAGCATGATCGGCACGCCGTCGCGGATCGGGTAGGCGATGCCGAGCGCGTCGTTGACCAGTTCCTGTGCGTCGCGGTCGTAGCGCAGCCGCAGTTTCGACATCGGGCAGACGAGCAGGGAGAGCAGGGCGGGGTCGACCTCGGTCATCGGGAGTCCTATTGCGTCGCGTCGCCGGAGAAGGGGCCGCCGACCGCGCCCATTTCCATCAGGGCGCAGAGGGCGTTGAAGCGGTGTTCCAGGGTAGGGGCTTCGAGCAGGGCCTGTTTTTCCGGCGTTTCGAAGGGCAGGGCCATGGATAGGGTGGCGACCAGGGAGGGGGTGGAGAGCGCATCGAGGGCGCGCAGGTCGATATCGAGCGCGTGCGCCTCGACGAAGCGCTGCAGCGCGTGGGTGATGCGTTCGCGCGGCGCGCTGACGGTGCCGCCGCCGGGGGTGGTGAGGTCCTCGCGGAAGGGGGCGTAGTCGACGGACAGGCGGCGGTAGCCGTCCTTGCCCTCGGCCTCGCCCTTCACCTGGAAGCGGCACAGCCCGGCGACCACGATGAAGAACTGCCGGGTGTCGGTTTCCGCGAAGTGGATGATCCGCCCGACGCTGCCCACGGTATAGAGCGGCGGCGGCGCCTCGCCCACGGTTTCGCCGCTGCCGGAGGGTTGGATCAGGCCGAACAGCCGCCCCTCGGCCAGGGCGTCGCAGGTGAGCGCAAGGTAGCGCGGCTCGAACACGTTGAGCGGCAGCCTGCCGCCGGGCAGCAGGATGACCTGCGACAGCGGAAACACCGGCAGAATTTCGGGCAGGTCCTCGAAACGGGTGATGAACGGATCGATCGACAATGCGTCCTCCCGTGGCGGCGTGGTTAGACCATCAACAGCATCTGCAATTGCCGGCGTCCGGATTTCGCCACCGGGTCGGCGGGGCCGAGGGCTTCGAGAATTTTCAGCAGGCGCTTGCGCGCACCGTCTTCGTCCCAGGCGCGGTCGCGGCGCACGATCTCCAGCAACTCGCGAATCGCGGCGGCGGCATCGCCCGCCGCATAGGCGGCCATGGCGAGGTCGAATCGCGCCTGGTGGTCGTTCGCATCCGCGGCGAGGCGGGCCTGCAGCGCGGCCACGTCGGTTCCCGCGCCCTCGGCGGCGAGGTCGATGGTGGCGATCACCGCGGCGATTTCCGGGTGTTTCTTGAGCTCCGGCGGAATCTGCTCGAGCAGGCTTTTCGCCTTTTCGATGCGTCCGGCGGCCAGGTTGCAGCGCAGGAACCCGGCGACCGCCCCGGGGTGGCCCGGCGCGGCCTGGAGAATCTGCTGGTACATCGCGATCGCCTGCGGCAGCTGGCCTGCGGCCAGGGTTTCGCGCGCGGTTTCCAGCATCGCGTCGACCTGCGCGTTGAGCTGCGTATCGCCGCTGATGCGGTCGATGAAGGCCTGGACCTCGCGTTCGGTCTGCGCGCCGACCAGCATGTCCACCGGGCGGCCTTCCTTGATTGCGAACACCGTGGGCACGGAGCGCACTTGCATCTGCTGCGCCAGCTGCGGGTTTTCGTCGACGTTGATCTTGACCAGGCGGACGCGCCCCTTCGCGGCGCGCACCAGGCGCTCCAGCAGCGGCATCAACTGCTTGCACGGCCCGCACCATGGCGCCCAGAAATCGACGATCACCGGCACCTCCATCGACACGTCGATGACGTCCTGCATGAAGGCCTGGGTGTTGGACTCCTTGACGAGGTCCTGCGCGGCGGGGCCGCCGGTGGCGGCGTTTTCGCCGAAGATCAAATCCATGACGCGTGCCTGCTGATGGTTTTCGTGCGCTGCCCGGGGGTGTTCTCCCGTCCCTCAAAATGAGGCTTTCCGGCAGGCCAGGCAAGTCTTAAGGGTGGATTTCCGTGCCTGCGCGAGGGGCGTATTTTTTTGTTGCATTCCATGGCATCCCCGATATAGTCGCGGGCCTTGGCGCTGCCGAAGAAGGCAGACGCCGACGGATGCGGGCGTAGCTCAGGGGTAGAGCACAACCTTGCCAAGGTTGGGGTCGAGGGTTCGAATCCCTTCGCCCGCTCCAGTTTCCCGAAAGGGAAGGGACGATGTGAAAAGCCGCCGTAAGGGCGGCTTTTTCGTTATGTGCCTGCGGCCTCGAACCGGCGGTAGATCATCCTAAGCGAGGAGGATGATCTTCCCGAAGGTCCCCCCCTTTTCCATCCTGCGATGGGCCTCTCCGGCCTCGGCGAGAGGGAGCGCGCAAGCGACGATCGGCTTCAGCAGGCCCGCGGCAAACTGGTCGAGCCACATCTCGCGGAAGCGGGAAACCATGGCCTGTTTCACCGCTTGCGGACGGGATTTCATGACGGTGCCGATGATCCGCAGATGCCGGAACAGCACCCGGTCGAGCGGCAGCGCGGCATCGGCCGCGCCGCCCATGATCCCGACCTGGATCAGCCGCCCGCCTTCCGCAAGAGAGAGGACGTTTCGGGCCAGATAAGGGGCGCCGACGAAATCGATGATCACGTCGATGCCCTTTCCCTTCGTCCTTTGCTCGATGACCTCGGCAAAATCCTCCGTCTGGAAGTCGATGCACGCCTCGACGCCAAGCGCCCGAAGGCTCTCGTGCTTGTCGGCACGCGCCGTCGCGAGAATGTGCGCGCCCACGCGGTTTGCAAGCTGCACCGCGGCGGTTCCGACGCCGCCGGCGGCCCCGTGAATGAGAACGCTCTGCCCTTGCCGCAGCTCCGCAAGATGGATCAGCGCCTCGTGCGCCGTAACGAAGACCTCCGGGATCGCGGCGGCCTGGACGTAATCGAGCGATGCGGGGATGGGCATCGCCATCCGGTAGTCGATGCGGGCAAGGGAGGCATAGCCGCCGCCGCCGACGATTCCCATCACCCGGTCGCCGACGCGATACCCGCTGACCTCGGCTCCGAGCCCGATCACTTCGCCCGCCATCTCCAGCCCCATCAGGGTGGAATCGCCGAAATCCGGCCGCCCATAGGCCCCGCGGCGCTGGTTGAGGTCGGCGCGGTTGACCCCGGCGGCATGCACCCGCACCAGCAGATCGTGCGGCCGAATCTCGGGATCGGGCGCATCGCCGAGGTGCAGCACATCGGCTTCGCCGAAATCGTCGAACAGGATAGCTTTCACGGCACGTCTCCTTGCCTGTCGTCAGACCCGGCTGATGAGGTTGGTGGTGAGATCGCCCTCACCATAGACACGGTGCCAGCAGGGTGTCCACCACCGCCCACGGGCGGATTTTTCGTTAAGTGCCGGTGGCCTCGAACTGGCGGTAGACCGCCTCCGCCACTGGCAGCAGGGCGTCGCGCGTCGCGCGCGCGGTGACCGCGAAGCCGAAGCCCCTGTCGATCCATGCAAAGGTCGCGTCCTCGCCCATCTGCGCGAAGCGGAAGGCGGTTTCCGTGCCGTGCGACGCCTGCACGTAGAGGGTCAGGCGGTTGCCCGCCGCGTCGTCGTACATCAACTGCGCCGCAGCCACATTGCCCGCGGGCAAAAGCCGCCCGCCCATCAGGCGGTAGCCTTGGGAGGAGAGGTCCGGCGCGGCGAGGCGGCGGCCGAGGCGCTTCGAAAGCCAGTGCATCAGGTGGTCCTGCTGCGCGGCGCGCACTTCCACCGGGTGTGCCACTTCGACCACGAAGGTGCGGTAGGCCATGGTGGCGTCGTGGGCGATCGCCATCGGGCGCGGCGCGGCAGTGCCGGGCGCGGCGGCGGTGCCGTGGGCGAGCCAGCCGCCGCCCGCGCCCGCGCAGAAGATCGCCAGCGCGGCGGCGGCGGCGCGTAACCGGGCGAGGCCGCGGCTGCGCCGCGCCGCCTGCAGCCCGGAAATCCGCAGCCGCGCCGGAACCGGTTCGTCGAACAGGGGTTGCAGCTGGGTGCGCAGCGCCTTGCGCAGGCGGCGGTCCTCTGCCACGCGGGCGGCCACCTCCGGCTGCGCCGCGAGGTAGGCCTCCACCTCGGCGCGGCGCGGGCCGGGGAGGCATCCGTCGATGAACGCCTGCAGGTCGTCCTCGCCGATCGGCACTCGGGTCTCGCTCATTTCACCCTCCGCAGCGTCGCGCCGCGATCCGCATCGAGGATCGCGCGCAGCCGCCCTCTCGCCCGCGACAGCCGTGACATCACCGTGCCCAGCGGGATGTCGAGAAGCCGCGCCGCCTGCTCATAGGAAAAGTCCTCGACCCCGACCAGCAGCAGCAGGGACTTCTGCTCCTCCGGCAGAAGGTCCAGCGCCGCCAGCGCATCGCGCGCGGCAAGCCCCGATTCCTGCTCCGCCGGGGCGGATTGCGGCGGCGCGTCGTCGAGGCCGACATGCACGCCGCGGCGGCGGCGCGCGTGATAGGCGTTGATGTAGAGGTTGCGCAGGATGGCGAACAGCCAGGTCTTGAGGTCGCCGTCCGGGCGCTTCAGGTAACGCCGGGAGAGCGCCCGCTCCAGGCAGTCCTGCACCAGGTCGTCGGCGTCCTCGGCATGCCGCGTCAGCGCATAGGCATAGCGGCGCAGCGCCGGGATCTGCCGTTCCAGATGCGTCTCGAACCCGTCCTGCGCCATCGCGTTTCCTCGGTTTTGCGGCGGCGGCCCGCGCCGCCGCCGCACAAAGCGCGCCTATGGCTTGGCGATGTGCCACACGCCGCGGAAGCCGTCGCCGGTGGCATCGCCCGGCTTGGCGTCCTTGACCCAGTGGTAGAGGGCCTTGCCCTTGTAGGCCCACTGCTTGGCGCCGCCGGTGCGGGAAATCACCGAGAAGTCGCCGCTCGTCTTCGCATCGCCCGGGGCGATCAAGGGCGGCCAGTTCTGCGCGCAGGCGTCGTAACAGGCGGAACTGCCCGCCGGGTCCTTGTCGAACACATAGAGAGTCATGCCCTTGGAATCGACCAGGGCCGGGCCCTTTGCGGTGGTTCCGGTCATCGCCGGGTCCGCGGCATAGGCGGTTCCGGTGACGAGGACCGCCAGAACGGCGGCGCAGGCGAGGGGTTTCAGCATCGGCGTCTCCTTTGTCGGATGGGGGGCGTGCACAGGGAGACACCGCAACCCCCCGTTCTATTCCCGCGTGCCGTTCTTTTTTCCGCCGCCATCCCCAGATAGGAGAGTCGAAGCATTCCCAACGGGAGGAAACCCCATGTCCGTCAACGTCATCTACCGCACCGCCGCGCGCGCCACCGGCGGCCGCGACGGCAGTTCCGCCACCCTCGACGGCAGCTTCCAGGTCAAGCTCTCGGTGCCCAAGGAAATGGGCGGCCCCGGCGGCGCCGGGGCCAACCCGGAGCAACTGTTCGCCGCGGGCTATGCCGCCTGCTTCCTCGGCGCGATGAAATACGCCTCTTCCCAGGGCGGCTTCCCCAAGGTCCCCGCCGATACCGGCGTTACCGTGCATGTCGGCATCGGGCCGCGCGACGCGGGTGGATTCGGCCTCGAAGTGAAGATCGAGGTCGCCATGCCCGGCGTCGACAAGACCGCCGCCCAGGCCCTGGTCGATGCGGCGCACCAGATCTGCCCGTATTCCAACGCCACCCGCAACAGCCTCGACGTCACCGCCACGGCGGTGTGAAAATCCAAAACTTTGCGGGGGGACTCGGTCCCCCCGCGCCTCCCATAACTTTTGGTTTTTGCGCGCAGCGCCATAGAACCATCGCGCGGCGTGACGGTTGATAGCCGCTGCGCGGCGAAAAACCAAAGGGGGGTCTGGGGACCGAGTCCCCCGCGGGGTCCGGGGCTGCGCCCCGGCCTTGTTTTTCAGCATGTTCTGACTTTCTTACCCCTCTCTATATTAGCTGCGAACGATAATCATTTGCAGCTTGACACCCGTCGTTCTCCCCCGTAGACACAGATGCGAATGATTCTCATCTGAGGGGTTCCTGATGCTTGCGCCGTTCCTGATCATGTTGCGGGAAGGTATGGAGGCCGCGCTGATCGTCGGCATCATCGCCACCTATCTGCGCCGCACCGGGCGCGCCGCGTGGCTGCCCGCGGTGTGGGCCGGGGTGTTGTTCGCGGTGGCCGCCTCGCTGTTCGCCGGCGCGGCGCTGCAGGCGGTGCATGCGGAATTTCCGCAGAAGGCGCAGGAGATGTTCGAGGCGGTGGTGGGCTTCGCCGCCGTGGGCATTCTCGTCTCCATGGTGTTCTGGATGCGCCGCGCCGCGCGGGCGATTGCGGGCGAACTGCAGCGTTCCGTCGATGCGGCGCTTGCCGCGGGCGCGGGTAACGGCTGGGCGCTGATCGGCATGGTGTTCTTCGCGGTGGCGCGCGAGGGGCTCGAATCGGTGTTCTTCCTGCTTGCGATCTTCCAGCAGAGTCCTGGGCCGCAGGCGCCTGCGGGCGCGCTTGCCGGGTTGCTGGTATCCGCCGTGCTCGGCTACGGCTTCTACGCCGGGGGGGTGCGGCTCGACCTCGGGCGGTTCTTCCGCTTTACCGGCGGCTTCGTGCTGATCGTCGCCGCCGGGGTTCTCGCCGGGGCGATCCGCAACCTGCACGAGGCGGGCGTGTGGAACGCGTTGCAGACCCCGGTGTTCGACCTGGGCGGCGTGCTGCCGGTTTCCAGCGTGCTGGGGACCGTGTTGTCCGGCCTGCTCGGCTATCAGGAGGCGCCGCGCGCCGGTGAACTGATCGCCTATGCCGCCTTCCTTGCCGTCAGCCTTTCCCTGTTCCTGCGCCCTGCCGCCCGTACGGAGGTTTCTCGATGAATGCGTCCCCGCCTTCCGCCCGCCTGTTGCGCATGGCCGCCCTGGGCGGCGCCGTGCTCGCCGTTGCCGGGGGCGCGGCGTTCTATTGGGCGTCGCAGCAGCGCGGTGCGCCGGTGGCGGCGGATGCGCTGACCGTGGTGGTCACCGCCAAGGCATGCGAGCCCAATGCGCTTTCCGTTGCGGCAGGGAAACGCACTTTCGAAATCGTCAACACATCGGACCGGCCGGTGGAGTGGGAGATTCTCGACGGCGTAATGGTGGTGGAGGAGCGCGAGAACATCGCCCCCGGCTTCCGCCAAACGCTGACCGCGCGGCTTGCGCCGGGCACCTATGCCATCACCTGCGGCCTGCTCTCCAACCCGCGCGGCACGCTGACCGTGACGCCTTCGGAAGAATCCCGCGCCGCTGCGGCGCGTCTCGACGTGCAGGGGCTTGTCGGCGCGCTCTCCGAATATCGGGTGTACCTGCTGCGCCAGGGCGCGGCGATGGTGCGCGCCTCGGGCGATCTTTCCCTTGCCGTGGCGAGTGGTGACCTTGCCGCGGCGCGCGCCGCCTACCGCACCGCACGGGATGCCTATCTGCGGGCGGCTCCGGTGGCGGCGCGCTTTTCCGACCTCGAGGCGGCAATCGATCCGAAGGCGGAATATTTGGCGCTGCGCGAGAAGGACCCGGCCTTCACCGGCTATCCGCGCCTCGCCCGCGGGCTGTTCGTCGAGGAGAGCCTCGCCGGTCTCGCGCCGGTGGCGGAACGCCTTGCCGCCGATCTCGCGCTGTTGAAGGAGCGGTTGCGCAGCGTTGCGGTGGAGCCCGCGTTGCTCACCGAAAGCCCGGCGAAGCTGGCGGCGCGGCTTTCCCAGGGGCGGGCGGAGCGCGCGCCGGGCCTTGCCGTGGCGGACCGCGCCGACCGCGCCGCCGCGCTGTCCGGCCTCGCCAAGGCGGCGGAGCTGCTGCTGCCGGTGGCGGCGCAGCCCGCGCCCAAGGCGGCGGCGGGCCTGGAGGAGAAACTGACCGCCGCGGTTGCGGCGGTGGAGAGCGGCGGCGCGGCGGAACCCGCCCTCGCCGCCCTGGGGGATGCCTTTGCCAAGGTGGGAGAGGCAATGAACGGGGGAGAGAAATGAACGACGGACGGAACGGACCGGGGCGGCGGCAGGTGCTGCTCGGCCTCGGCGCCGCGGGAGTCGCGGGGTTGGCCGGGGGGGGGTCCGCCGCGCGCGCGGCGCAGAAGGCGGCGGATGCGCCGCGCGATCACGGCGAAACCCAGGAGCGGCAGCCCTTCCTCGGGGTACACCAGACGGGGGTGACGACGCCGCGCCCGGCGGCGGGCATGGTCGCCGCCTTCGGCGTCATCGCCGAAACGCCGGACGACCTGGAGCGGATGTTCCGCACCCTCACCGAACGCATCGCCTTTCTCATGGCGGGCGGACCGGTGCCGGAAATCGACCCCGGCCTGCCGCCCTTGGATTCCGGCATTCTCGGCCCGGTGGTGCCGCCGGACAACCTCACCGTCACCGTCTCTCTGGGCGACTCCTTCTTTGCCGCGCGGCCCTGGCTCGCGGCGTTGAAGCCGAAGCACCTGCAGCGGATGACCGCCTTCCCCAACGATGCGCTGCGCCGCGAGGTCTGCCATGGCGACCTTGCCCTGCAGATCTGCGCCAACACCCCGGACACCGCGATCCACGCCCTGCGCGACATCATCAAGACCCTGCCGGAGTTCCTGGTGCTGCGCTGGAAGCAGGAAGGCACGGTGCCGGTGATCCCCGCCAGGCCCGACGGCGAAACCGAAAGCGCGCGCAATTTCCTCGGCTTCCGCGACGGTTCCGCCAACCCGGACTCCAACGACGCGGCGCTGATGGAACGCTTGGTCTGGGTCACCGGCGACGCCGGGGAACCGGCCTGGGCGGTGGGCGGCAGCTATCAGGCGGTGCGCATCATCCGCAATTTCGTCGAACGCTGGGACCGCACCCCCCTGCGCGAGCAGGAGCAGATCTTCGGCCGCAGGAAGGCCTCCGGCGCGCCGATGGACGGCCGCAAGGAAAGCGACGTGCCGGACTACGCCAGGGACCCGGAGGGCAAGGTCACGCCCATGGATGCCCACATCCGGCTGGCCAACCCGCGTACCAAGGACTTTGCCAAGCACCTTATCCTGCGCCGCCCGTTCAATTATTCCAATGGCGTAACGAAGGCTGGCCAGCTCGATCAGGGTCTCCTTTTCATCGCCTACCAGGCCGACCTCGCCGCCGGATTCATCGCGGTGCAGAGCCTGCTCAACGGCGAGCCGCTGGAGGAATACATCCAGCCCGTGGGCGGCGGCTATTTCTTCGTTCTGCCCGGCGTACGCGGCGCCGGGGACTACCTCGGGCGGACCCTCGTGGAGGCCGCGCGCGGGCCTGCGCTTTCATGACCCACGCATTGAAACAAGGAGTTGCGCTATGAAGTTGAGACGCCTGTTGATCTCCGGGGCCGCCGCCCTGGCGGTCGCCCTGCCGGGGCTGGCGGCGGCGAAGGAGGAGATGCTCCACCTCGTCGCGCCGATCGCCGACTACAAGCTCTACGTCGCCGAGAACACCGAGAAACTCGTCGCGGATACCGAGGCCTTCGTTGCCGCGGTGAAGGCCGGAAATGTCGAGAAGGCGCGCGCGCTGTTTGCGCCGACGCGCATCAGCTATGAACGCATCGAGCCGATCGCCGAACTGTTCAATGACCTCGACGTCTCCATCGACGCCCGCGCCGACGACTTCGAAAAGGCGGAAAAGGACCCGGCGTTCAGCGGCTTCCACCGCATCGAACACGCGCTGTGGGACACCAATTCCACCAAGGGCATGGAACCCTATGCCGACAAGCTGCTGGCCGACGTCAAGGACCTGCATAACCGCATCGACGGCCTGGTCTTCCCGCCCAAGGTGGTGATCGGCGGCGCCGCGGTGCTGATGGAGGAAGTGGCGGCGACCAAGATCTCCGGCGAGGAAGACCGCTACAGCCATACCGACCTCTGGGACTTCCGCGGCAACTTCGACGGCTCGAAGAAGATCTTCGACCTCGTCGAGCCGCTGGTCTCGAAGCAGGATCCGGCTTTCGTGAAAAAGGTCGCCGACAACTTCGCCAGGGTCGACACCACGCTCGACAAGTACAAAACCGCCAAGGGCTACGAAAGCTACGACAAGCTGACCGAATCCGACCGCACCGTGCTCGCCGCCGCGGTCAATACCCTGGCCGAGGACCTCTCCACCCTGCGCGGCAAGCTGGGGGTGGATTAACACAAAAACGTTGCGGGGGGTCTCGGACCCCTCGCGCTCCCCATAACCAAGTTTTTCGCCGCGTAGCGGCTATCGACCTTCACGCCACGTGATGGCTCTATGGCGCTTCGCGCAAAAGAAAAAACATATGGGGTCCAGGGGATCGAGTCCCCTGGCGGGTCCGGGCGGAGCCCGGCCTGGTTTTTCTGGCCCGATTCCCCTCGTTTCGGGTCTTGCCGCCGCGGGAGCAGCAGCCCGCGGCGGCTTTTTTTGCGTATCAGTCCTCGCCCATCGCCATCAGGCTGGCGTTGCCGCCTGCGGCGGCGGTGTTGGTGGAGATGGTTTGTTCCTGGGCGAAGCGCAGCAGGTAGTCCGGCCCGCCCGCCTTCGGCCCGGTGCCGGAGAGGCCGGAGCCCCCGAACGGCTGCACGCCGACCACCGCGCCGATGATGTTGCGGTTGACGTAGACGTTGCCGACGGCGAGGCGGTCGCAGATGCGGCGCACCGTGGCCTCGATGCGGGAGTGGATGCCCAGCGTGAGGCCGTAGCCGGTGGCGGCGATGGCGTCGATCACTTTATCCAGTTCCTTCGCCTTCCAGCGCACCACGTGGAGCACCGGGCCGAACACCTCCTCGGTGAGGAGGGACGGGTCGTGGCCAAGGTCGATGATCACCGGCGGCACCCAGGTGCCGCCCGCCAGTTCGCCGCCGGGGGCCGTGCCCTCGAAAACGACGCGGCCGGAGGCCCGGGCCTCCGCGACATAGGCGTCCAGCCGCGTCTTCGCCTCGGCGTCGATCACCGGCCCCATGTCGGTGAGCAACTGCCGGGGATCGCCGAGCACCAGTTGCTGCGCCGCGCCGGTGATCATCTTGAGCATGTGGTCGGCCACGTCTTCCTGGAGGAAGAGCAGGCGCAGCGCCGAGCAGCGCTGCCCGGCGGAGCGGAAGGCGGAGGTGATGACGTCGTCGGAGACCTGTTCCGGCAGGGCGGTGGCGTCCACGATCATCGCGTTGATGCCGCCGGTTTCGGCGATCAGCGGCACGATCGGGCCGTTTTTCGCGGCAAGCGCGCGGTTGATGCCATGCGCGGTTTCGGTGGAGCCGGTGAACGCCACGCCCGCGACCGCGGGGTGCGCCACCAGGGCGGAGCCGACCGGCCCGGGGGTGAACTGCAGCGCGCCCGCGGGGATGCCCGCCTGGTGCGCCAGCTTCACCGCCAGGGCGGCGACCAGCGGCACCGAGCCCGCGGGCTTGGCGACCACGGCGTTGCCCGCGGCGAGCGCCGCGGCGACTTGCCCTATGAAGATGGCAAGCGGGAAGTTCCACGGCGAGATGCAGACGAACACGCCGCGCCCGCGCAGGCGGAAGCGGTTGTCCTCGCCGGTCGGGCCGGGCATGCGCCGCGCCTCGGAAAACAGGCGGCGCGCCTCGGTGGCGTAATAGCGGCAGAAGTCCACCGCCTCGCGCACTTCGGCGAGCGCGTCGCCCTGGGTTTTGCCCGCCTCGGCGGCCAAGAGCGCCATGAAGCGTTCGCGGTTCGCCTCGATGGCGTCGCCGAGGCGTTGCAGCGCCGCGGCGCGCTCCGCCGCCGGGGTGCGGTCCCACGCGGGGAAGGCGGCCCTGGCGCGCTCGATGGCGCGGGCCGCGGTTTCCGCCGTCGCATCCACCACCGAACCGGCGACGGTGCGGCGGTCGAAGGGGGCGAGCACCGGGCGTTCCGGCCCCGGCTGCGGCTTGCCGTCGATCAGCGGCGCGGCGGCGTAGCGCTCGCCTGCATAGCCCGCGAGAGCGGCTTCCAGGGCGGCGCGTTCCGCCGCGCAGCCGAGTTCGATGCCGCGGGAGTTCTTGCGCGCGCCGCCGTAGAGGTCGGCGGGCAGCGGGATGTGGGCGTTGCGCGCCCGCGCGCCGCCGCTGAGGATCTCCGCCGGGCGGGTGAGCAGGCTCTCCACCGGGATGTCGAGATTGCCGACGTTGGCGACGAAGGAGGAGTTGGCGCCGTTCTCCAGCAGGCGGCGCACCAGATAGGCGAGGAGGTCGCGGTGGTCGCCCGCCGGAGCATAGATGCGGCAGGGATAGCCGTCTTCCTCCACCACCGGGCGATAGAGCGCATCGCCCATGCCGTGCAGCTTCTGGAATTCGAAGCCGTGGTCGGAATCCGACCAGTTCTCGTGCGAAAGCTCGCGCACGAAGGCCACGGAGAGCGCGTTATGGCTGGCGAATTGCGGATAGATACGAGGGCGCAACGACATCAGCCGGCGCGCGCAGGCAAGATAGGAAAGATCGGTCGCCGACTTGCGGGAGAACAGCGCATAGTCCGCAAGCCCGCGCTCCTGGGCGCGCTTCACCTCGGTATCCCAATAGGCGCCCTTGACCAGGCGCACCATCAGGCGGCGGTCGAGCGATTCGGCAAGGCCGCCGACCCAGTCCACCACCTGGATCGCGCGCTTCTGGTAGGCCTGAATGGCGAGGCCGTAACCCATCCATCCCGCGAGCGACGGGTCGGCGAGGCTTTCCGCGAAGATGTCGAGCGACAGCTCCAGGCGGTCCGCCTCCTCCGCGTCGATGGTGAGGTTGAGGTCGTACTCCTTGGCGATGCGGCAGAGCTCCAGCATCTTCGGCACCAGGTCGGCCATCACCGCTTCCTGATTGGTCGCCTCGTATTTGGCGTGGATCGCCGAGAGCTTCACCGACATTCCCGGCCGCGTCGGCAGCGCGCCCGCATTCCCCGCCGCCTTGCCGATGCGGGTGAGCGCGGTGACGTAGGACTGGAAATGCTTTTCCGCGTCGTCCTGCGTCCGTGCGCCCTCGCCCAGCATGTCGTAGGAGTGGCGATAGCCCTTGGCCTGCTTCGCCGCGGCGCGGGAGATCGCGGCGTCGATGGTCTGGCCGAGGACGAACTGGTGGCCCATCACCTTCATCGCCTGGCCCGCGGCGGTGCGCACCGTGGGGCGGCCGAGGCGCTTGATTGCGCCGCCGAGCACGCCCAAGGGCGTGTCGTCGGGGCGGAGAACGCGGGCGGTGACGCCCATCGCCCAGGCCGAGGCGGAAACCAGCCAGGCGTCGGAGACGCGTTCGTGGCTGTCGAACTGCGCCTCGGTGAGCTTGTCCTCGATCAGCTTGTAGGCGGTGGCCGCATCCGGCACCCGCAACAGCGCCTCGGCCAGCACCATCAGGGCCAGGCCCTCGCGGGTGGAAAGCGAGAATTCGCGCAGGAATTCCTCCACCCCCAGGCTGCCGGTCTCGGCGCGGATCGCGCCGATCAGGCGGGCGGCGTCGGCGTCGATGCGGGCGTCGGCCTCCGGCGAGAAGGCGGCGTGCGGCAGCAGGGCGCGCACCAGTTCGGTGTCGTCGGGGGCATAGTCGGCGCGGAACGGCGCGAAGCCGGACACGCCGGAAACCAGGGCGAGGGAAGCGGTCATCTCAATCATCCGATGCGGGGGCGACTCCGGGCGGCTCATGCCTGCCCGTCGAATTCGCATGATATCGGCTTTTTCGCCGAGCTTCCCGGGTATATCATGGCCGTTAACCGTGAATTAAAAGGTTTAATCCATGTCCGACAGCGATATCGAAGGTCTGGACCGCCTCGACCGCAAGCTGCTGCGGGAACTCCAGGCGGACGGCCGCATCACCACCTCGGAACTGGCGGACCGCATCGGGCTGTCGCCCACCGCCACCGCCGACCGCATCCGGCGGCTCACCCGCGAGGGCTTCGTTCTCGGCTATCGCGCCAAGCTCGACCCGGTGAAGGTGGGGCGCGGCCTCCTCGTCTTCGTCGAGGTCCTGCTCGACCGCACCAGCCCGGACGTCTTCGATTCCTTCGCCGCGCAGGTTCGGCGTTCCGGAGAGGTCCTGGAATGTCATATGGTGACCGGCGGCTTCGATTACCTGATCAAGGCGCGGGTGAAGGACATGGGGTCCTACCGCGCCTTCCTGGGCGACGTCATCCTGCCGCTGCCCGGGGTGCGGGAAACCCGCACCTACGCGGTGATGGAGGAAATCAAGGCGGTGGATACCCTGCCGATCTGAAAGGACTGATGATGAAACTGCCGGACCTGCCGTTCACCGTGACCGAGTGGGACGAAATGCCCGCCACCGAACACCCGGGCGAGACCGGGCAAGCGCTTTGGCGCACCCTCGATGTCGGCGACGTGCGCATCCGCCGCGTCGATTATTCGCCGGGATATCTGGCCGACCACTGGTGCGACCGCGGCCACATTCTCTATGTTCTGGAAGGAGAGCTGGAAACCGAGCTCAAGGACGGCCGCCGCTTCACCCTCAAAGCCGGGATGAGCTACGAAGTCTCCGACTTCGGCGACGCGGCGCACCGATCCTCCACCCGCACCGGGGTGAAGCTCTTCATCGTCGATTGACCGAAAGGACGCCCCATGGACTACGTGAAATTCGGCGGCACCGGGCTTGAGGTCTCGCGCCTCTGTCTCGGCTGCATGACCTACGGCATCCCGGACCGCGGCAACCACATCTGGACCCTGCCGGAGGCGGAAAGCCGCCCCCTGATCAAGCAGGCGCTGGAGATGGGGATCACCTTCCTCGATACCGCCAACAGCTATTCCGACGGCACCACGGAAGAGATCGTCGGCCGCGCGGTCAAGGATTTCTCCCGCCGCGAGGACCTGGTGATCGCCACCAAGGTCTACAACCGCATGCACGAGGGCCCCAACGGCGCGGGCCTCTCCCGCAAGGCGATCATGCGGGAGATCGACGCCTCGCTGAAACGCCTCGGCACCGACTACGTGGACCTCTACCAGATCCACCGCTGGGACTATGGCACCCCGATCGAGGAAACCCTGGAAGCCCTGCACGACATCGTGAAGGCGGGCAAGGCGCGCTATATCGGCGCCTCCTCGATGCATGCCTGGCAGTTTTCCAAGGCGCTTTACACCGCGCAACTCAAGGGTTCGACCCGCTTCGTCAGCATGCAGAACCACGTCAACCTCCTCTACCGCGAGGAGGAACGCGAAATGCTGCCGCTTTGCGCCGACCAGAACATCGCGGTGATGACCTGGAGCCCGCTGGCGCGCGGCCGCCTTACCCGCGACTGGAACGAAACCACGCATCGTGTCGAAACCGATACGGTCGGTCACACCCTCTACGACCGCACCCAGGAAGCCGACCGCCAGGTGATCGATGCCGTCGGCAAGATCGCCGCCGCCCGCGGCGTGCCGCGCGCCCAGGTGGCGCTCGCCTGGCTGCTGCAGAAACCCGGCGTCACCTGCCCGATCGTCGGCGCGTCCAAGCCGCACCATCTCACCGATGCCGCCGCGGCCCTGGAGCTCACACTCAGCGCCGAGGAAATCGCGGCGTTGGAAGCCCCCTACGTGCCGCATGCGGTGGCGGGGTTTAAGTAAAAAACTTTGCGAGGGGACTCGGTCCCCTCGCGCACCCATAACTTTTGGGTTTTGCGCGCAGCGCGAGAAAACCATCACGCGGCGTGACGGTTGCCTGCCGCTGCGCGGCGAAAAACAAGGTTATGGGGTCAAGGGGTCCGCGACCCCTTGCGGGGTCCAGGGGCAGCGCCCCTGGCCTGGTTTTCAAACCCCGCGGTTCTTGCGCGGCATCAGCAGCGCGACGGCGAGGGTGACGGCGAACAGTGCGGCGCAGAAGGCGGCGACGGCGGGCCAGCCCATATGGCTCCAGAACCAGCCGCCGGAGGAGCCGAGGAGGCTGGACCCCAGGTAGTAGGCGAGGAGGTAGAGCGAGGCGGCGTGTCCCTTGGCGCCGTCGGCGGTGCGCCCGACCCAGCCGCTGGCGATGGAGTGGGCGGCGAAGAAGCCGATGGTGACGAGGGAAATGCCGGCGATCACCGCGATCAGCGAGGAGGAGAGGGTCAGCGCCAGCCCGGCGAGGGCGACGAGCGCACCGCCGGTGAGCACCGGGGCGCGGCCGATGCGGTCGGAGAGACCGCCCGCGAGCGAGGACGAGGCCATGCCGAAGAGGTAGGCGGTGAAGATCAGGCCGATCTGGGTCTGAGAGAGGGAGAACGGCGCCGCGACGAGGCGGAAGCTCGCGTAGTTGTAGACGGTGACGAAGGCCCCCATGGTGAGGAAGCCGACAAGGAAGAGCCGCCGCAGGCCGGGATTGCGCAGATGGCGGTTCCAGGTGGCGAGGTGGTGGGAGAGGCTGAAACCGGGCCTGCGGGTAAAATTCTTCGACTCCGGCAGCAGCGCGGCGAAGCACAGGGCGGAGACGAGGCCGGTGACGCCGATCAGCGCGATGGCGGTGGGCCAGGAGGCATAATCGGTGACGAAGCCGGTCAGCACCCGGCCGGTCATGCCGCCGAAGGCGGTGCCGCCGACGTAGAGCCCCATGGAGAGGCCGAGGCCGCGGGGATCGATTTCCTCCGCCAGGTAGGCCATGGCGACGGCGGGCACGCCGCCCAGCGCCAGCCCCATGAGCGCGCGGGCGGCGAGCATGAGGGGCCAGGTGGGGGCGATGGCGGCGGCGATGTTGAGCGCCGCGGCGCTGCACATCGAGGCGAACATCAGCCACTTGCGGCCGAGATTTTCCGAAAGCGCGCCGGCGCAGAGGATGGAAACGGCGAGAGTGACGGTGGTCAGAGACAGCGCGAGCGAGCTTTGCGCCGCGCCGATGCCGAACTTCGCGGCGAACGCCGGCAACAGCGGCTGCACGCAGTAGATCAGGGAGAAGGTGGCGTACCCGGCGAGGAACAGGCCGATGGTGATGCGCCAATAAGCAAGCGAGCCGCGCGGTGTGAACAGCGGCGGCTCGGGCTCGGGGGGCGTGGAACGGACGGACGATAACGCCGCTTCGGCGACGGAGGCTTCCTCGGAGGGTGGTACGTAAACCATATCAGAATCCCATGCACCGCGCGGCGGGCGTGCGGGTGCGTCAAATCCGGCTTTTGAGACTTATTATCGGTCGCATATCGCCGATATATGAAGGATCACACTGTAAACCAAACCCCGAATCCACGTGAACCCGGAAAATTTGCATGCCTCCCGATCCGCATTACCATCCCTCCCGCCGCATCCTCGACCTTGGGGAGGCGTTCTACGACGCGGTGACCCCCGCGGCGTTTCCCGCGCACGTTCTGCGCTACCGCAACCGCGGCTGGGCGGCGCGGGTGGGCCTGGGCGGTCTGAACGAAGAGGAATGGATCGCCCACATGGGGCGCTTCGAGCCGTTGCCGGGGACCCTCACGGAGGCGCTGGCGCTGCGCTATCACGGCCATCAGTTCCGCGCCTACAACCCGGAGATCGGCGACGGCCGGGGGTTCCTCTTCGCGCAGGTGACCGACCCTGCGGACGGGCGGCTGTTGGACCTCGGCACCAAGGGCAGCGGGCGCACGCCTTATTCGCGCTTCGGCGACGGGCGGCTGACCCTGAAGGGCGGGGTGCGCGAGGTTCTGGCCACCGCGATGCTGGAGGCGCTGGGGGTGGACACCTCGAAGTCGTTCAGCCTGATCGAGACCGGCGAGGCGTTGGACCGTAACGACGAGCCTTCGCCGACGCGGTCCTCGGTGCTGGTGCGCCTCAGCCATTCGCACATCCGCATCGGCACTTTCCAGCGCCTGCGCTATTTCGGCGATGACGCCAACGTCGCGCGGCTGCTCGACTATGTGGTGGAAACCTACATGCCGGAACTGACGGCGGAGAGCGGCGCGGCGCGGGCGGAGGCGTTTCTGGCGGAGGTTGTCCGCCGCGTCGCGCGCACCGGTGCGCAGTGGATGGTGGCGGGCTTCGCCCATGGGGTGCTCAATTCCGACAACATCAACGTCACCGGCGAGAGCTTCGACTACGGGCCGTGGCGCTTCGTGCCGGTGATGGACCCCGGCTTCACCGCCGCCTATTTCGACCAGGGCGGGCTTTACGCCTTCGGCGCGCAGGCGGATTCGCTCGCCTGGAACCTCACCCGGCTGGCCGAATGCCTGCTGCCGCTGGCGCCGAAGGAGCGCCTGGTGGCGGTGCTGGAGACCTTTCCCGACGCCTTCCGCGCCGCCTTTCAGACGGAACTGCTGCGCCGCCTCGGGCTTGCGCCCGCGGGCGCGGCGGAGGCGGGGGCTGTGGCGGAGGCGCTGTGGCGCTTCCTCTTCGAGAGCCGCGCGCCGTTCGAGCAGGTGTTCTTCGACTGGTACGGCGGCGAGGCGGGGAAGGCGCGCGCCGCCGCCTCGCCGCTGGCCGAACTCTATGCGGCGGAGGGCTTCGCGCCGGAGCGCGCCGCGCTGTCGGGTCTGCCCGTCGCGCCGGGGGCGGATCTGGACCACGCCTAATTACGCCGCGCCGCGCCGAGCACCATGCTGATCGACGAGGTGGAGACGATCTGGGAGGCGATCGACGCGGCCGACGACTGGGCGCCGTTCCACGCGAAGCTGGCGGCGATCGGCGAAATGGCGGCGGCCTATGGCGTTGCGCCACCCGCCGAACGGGAAGACCACCCGTAAGGGTGGCTGCGACGGCTTAAAAAAAGCGGCCGCCGTTGCCGCGGCGGCCGTGGAGAGCGGGAATTTTCAATTATTTCAACGGTTAGGAGACTGTTTCCCAACGCCGGGGACCGGTTGGCTGGCACCTGCCGGACCCCAGCGAAGAGTCTTGGGGAGATGAGGCGCGGGACGCGTTGGGGGATGCTGCATTCCGGCCTTTCCATGAGGATATCCGCAGAATCGCCGATAAATCCAAGATGCGGGACTGTCGTTTTCCAGAGGATTTGGATATAGTATAACTCTGCTGCCGGTCGTAGGCGAAAACCACCCTTAAAGGTGGCGTGTTGCTACGGCTCCGCACTTCCTGGGGGTGGGCGGGCGTTCACGGCGGCGCGTATCCGGCTTTTGGTCCTTCGTCCTGCGGTGGGGAACTGCGGCGCGAGGCCGGAAGACCCGGCATCATTTGTCGATGACCCAGGTGTCGAACCATGGAATTGCATCATATCCGCTATTTTCTCGCCGTCGCCGAGGAGCTGAACTTCACCCGCGCGGCGGAAAAGCTCGGCATCGGGCAGCCGCCCTTGAGCCAGCAGATCCGCTCGCTGGAAAAGGAGATCGGCGCAACGCTGTTCCACCGCATCCCGCAGGGGGTGGAACTCACCGAGGCGGGCAGGGTGTTCCTCGACAAGGTCTACGGCGTGCCGCGCGAGGTGCACGACGCCAAGTGCGCGGCGCAGCGCGCGGCGCGCGGCGAACTGGGCCTGTTGCGTATCGGCTTTACCGGCTCCGCCGCCTTCCATCCCCGGGTGCCGAAGCTGATTCGCGACTTCCGCCGCCACTTCCCCGAGGTCGAGGTGGCTCTGGTGGAGGAGAACACGGTGCAGCTGGTCACCATGCTGGGCAGCGAGGATATCGACGCCGCCTTCATCCGGCCGGGTCTGCACGAGCTGCAGGGATTGCGGCTGCTGCGCTTCCGCGACGAGCCGATGGTGATCGCGCTGCCCTCGGTGCATCCCCTGGCGGAACGCGAGAACATCCAGCTTTCGGAAATGAACGGCGAGCCGTTCGTCCTGCTGCCGCGGGGCGCCGAGTTCTGCCTTTCCGAAGAGGTGGTGACGCGTTGCCGGGAGAGCGGCTTCAAGCCGCGCCTGGTGCAGGAAGGGCCGCAAATGGCCTCGGTGATCAACCTGGTGGCGGCGGAGATGGGGGTTTCCATCGTGCCGCGTTCGCTCACCCAGCTGCAGGTGAAAGGCGTGGTCTACGTGCCCCTCGCCGGAACTTATCCGGTGGCGCGCATGGCGTTGGCGGTGCGGCGCAACGAGCGCTCCGAGACCGCGCAGAACTTCATCACCCTGGTGCGGGAATACATCCGATCCTTCCGGCTCGATTCCAGCCTGGAGGAAGATTAGGTCCCGCTCTTCCCCCTGCGGCGGAGTGCGCCGCGAGCGGAACCATGCGTGTCGGCAGCGTCCCTTTCCCCTGGGGCGACGCCTTGCTTATCCCCGGTCAGTCGAAGCGGGATTCCGCCCGGTGCCGGGTCGCGCTGGCGAAAAAGCCGCCCGGGGAGTCGAACAACGCTTCATAGTTGATCGCGGCGGGGTCCCAAGCCGCCATGGGGGCCCCGGATTTGTGGGAAGCGGCCTGCCGCCGCCGCACCGTCTTGGTGGCGGGCGGAGCGTGGATCGCGGTGCCGTGCTGGGAAATCGTGGTTGCGACGTTCATAATATGTTCCTTCTTTGGGGGAAAAGGGCCGTCCGATTTGCATCAGACGGCAGGTCGTTCGCGGCCTTCATTGGCTAAGGGGAAAAGCGCCGCATCCGTCCTAGTTTCCACTATGGGTTCGGCAACCGGCGCAGTCCAATATGCGGAGCTGCGTATCTTTATACGTTTTCCCACTGCCTGCCGCAGCGCCGTCCGCCGTCCGCGGAGAGGAACGGAAACGGAAAAATCGGAAATTTTTTTCAAGGCATTAGTCGAAAACAGGAAGTCCGGTCGGCGGAGCCGACCGGACAATGGCTAAGGCTTGGGAAAGTGGGCAGGGGCTGCCACGGCCTTGGCCGGGGCTCCGGGGCGTTCTGGGGTTGTAAGCGCACCGGCGCCATAGGCAGGGATGGACTGAAACCGCCGCGAAATCCAATATTCCGGGCTGCCGTTTTCCAGAGGATGCGCATATGGCGCGGCCCGCCTGCGCCCCTTGGCTCTCCGCCTTCAAGCACAGTGAAAAAAAGCCGTCCGAAGGGGATTCGGACGGCGAGTCGTCAAGGCTGCTTCGATTTAGGGGAAAATCGCTGCGTTTACCTTTAGCCCGTACGGTTCCTGGGGAGAGGAGGCTCCGCTGCGTAAAACGGAGCGGTTCCGTACGGCTTGGGGCGGCAGAGCCAGTGCGTCAGGATACGAAAAAGCCACCCTTAAGGGTGGGTTTCGAGGGATAGAGCGAATAGGGGAATATCCGTTCGTATCCGTGTCTGCCGCTGGGGTGCCGGGCTGGTTGTCGGGACAAAAATTCCTTTTACATTTCAAACGACAGCAAAAAAGCCAGAAACAGGGGTGGGAGTCCGGTCGGCTGGCACCGACCGGACGTCGGCTACGGCTCTTTCTGGGGAGAAGGCAGGGGCTGCCACGAGCTTGGCCTGGGTCCGGGATGCACTGGGGGAGTTGCGACCCGGCCTTGGCCCGATGGTATCGGTGAAAACAGTGAATAAATCCAATATGCAGCACTGTCGTTTTTGAGAGGATTTATATATAATGCAGCGTTGCTGCCGATTACGCATGAAAAAACCACCCCTAAAGGTAGTTTTATCCCGATATTTCGCATCTTCAGGGGGTGGCGGCCGCGCACGGCGGCGCCGTTGTCCGGCTTGGGTCTCCCGCCTTCCGGTGAGGCTATAACGCAGCCGCGGGCGGCGTGATCCGCGGGAGAATATGAGGTCTCGGACCATGGAACTGCGCCATATCCGCTATTTCCTCGCGGTCGCCGAGGAACGCAACTTCACCCGTGCGGCGGAGAAGCTGGGCATCGCCCAGCCGCCTTTGAGCCAGCAGATCCGCGCGCTGGAGACCGAGATCGGCGCGCCTCTCTTCCGCCGCGTGCCGCAGGGCGCGGAGCTCACCGAGGCGGGGCAAACCTTTCTCGACAAGGCGCGCACCCTGGTGCTGCAGGCGGAGGAGGCGAAGCGCGCCGCGCAACGCGCCGCCCGCGGCGAGATCGGGCGGCTGCGTCTCGGGTTTTCCGGTTCGGCGGCGTTCAACCCGGTGGTGCCCGCGATCATCCGCACCTTCCGCCGCACCTATCCGGAGATCGACCTGTCGCTGATGGAGGTGAACACTCTGCAGCTCATCGAGATGCTGCATGAGGAGGAAATCGACGCCGCCTTCATCCGCCCGGCGCAGGAGGACCCGCCCGGGCTTGCGCTGTGCCGCTTCGCCGAAGAGCCGATGCTGGTGGCGGTGCCCACTGCGCATCCGTTGGCGCGCGTGGGGGCGACGACGCTGTCGGCGCTGGCCGAGGAGTCCTTCGTGCTCTATCCGCGCACCGTCGGCCTTGGCCTCTACGAAGAGGTGATGACGCACTGCCGCGCCGCCGGGTTCGAGCCGCGGGTCGCCATCGACTGCGAGCCGGAACTCGCCCGCGAGGCGCCGCAGATGGCCTCGGTGATCAACCTCGTCGCCGCCGAGGTGGGAATCTGCATCGTGCCGCGCTCGATGACGCAGATGGGGGTGGGCGGCGTCGCCTTCGTGCCGCTGGCGGGCAATGCGCCGGTGGCGCGGCTGGCCAGCGCGGTGCGGCGCGGCGAGCGCGCGGTGCCGCCGCGCAACTTCATGACGCTGGCGGTGCAGGCGGGAGAACGCCAGAAAGCGGGTGGCAGGTAACAAGCGGCAGGCAGCAAGAGGAAGGTTATGGAGCTACGGCATATCCGGTACTTTTTGGCGGTCGCGGAGGAGCACAACTTCACCCGCGCAGCGCTTCGCGTGGGCATCGGCCAGCCGCCCTTGAGCCAGCAGATCCGCGATCTGGAGCGGGAGATCGGCGCGCCGTTGTTCTACCGCCGCGCCCACGGCGCGGAACTGACCGAGGCGGGCCACGCCTTTCTGGAAGAGGTCAAGAGCATCCTGCCGCAGACCGAGCAGGCGAAGACCGCCGCGCGCCGCGCCGCGCGCGGCGAGATCGGCCGCCTGCGCGTCAGTTTCACCGGCTCCGCCTCCTTCCACCCCCGGGTTTCCCGCCTGATCCGGCAATTCCGCCGCGGCTATCCCTCCGTCGAGCTGACTTTGATCGAGGCGAACACGGAACAGCAGATCGATCTCCTGGGCAAAGGCGGCATGGATGCCGGTTTCGTCCGCACCGCCCAGGACAGCCTGGATGGATTGCGCCTTCTGCGCTTCTCCGACGAGCCGATGGTGATGGTGGTGCCGTCCGCCCATCCGCTGGCGGTGCGGCAATCCATCCCCCTTTCGGCCTTGCATGCCGAGCCGTTCATTCTGTGCCCGCGCGAGGTCGGACTCGACCTTTACGACGAGGTGATACGGCATTGCCGCGCCTCCGGGTTCGTGCCGCACGTGGTGCAGGAAGCGCCGCAGATGGCCTCGGTGGTCAATCTGGTGGCGACGGAACTCGGCGTTTCCATCGTACCGAGCTCGATGGCGCAGGTGCATGTGGAGGGGGTGACCTACGTGCCCTTCTGCGGCGCGGCCCCGGTGGCGCACCTGGCGTTGGCGACGCGCCGCGGCGAGCGCTCGGTGGCGGTGCGCAATTTCCTCTCGTTGGCGCAGGCGGACGTCTGAACGCCACGTCCGGACACGAAAAAAGCCGCCTTGCGGCGGCTTTTTTCATATCCCGAGGACGCCCGGTTCAGGCGGCGCGGCGGCGCGCTCCGGCGAACAGCCTGCGGCCCTTCGGCTTCAGCGCCGAGACGCGCCCGGCATTGGGGGAATGATACATCGGATCGTGATACATCGTCTCGCCTCCTTCGGATCAGTCGAAGTTGGTCTTGGCGCGGCGCGCGGCGGATTCCGAGAGGTAACCGGACTTCTTGCTGGTCTGCTTGCTCATCGTCGTCTCCTTCGTTCGGGGCCCGCCCGGCCGGTCGATGGCGCCGGCCGGGCGGAGGTCGAGGGATGGGGGGGAATGGCTGGGGGGAGCCTGTAACCTCGACCTGCTTAGGAATATCGCTCGCACTGCGCCATTAGTCCAATATATGGAATTAGCTTTCTTGATATGTGTTGAGTATTGAGCGGTCCGCGGAAAACACCAGGCCAGGGTTCCACCCCGGACCCCATAACTTGGTTTTTGCGCGTAGCGCGAGTGAACCGTCACGCGGCATGACGGTCGATGGCCGCTACGCGGCGAAAAACCAAAAGTTATGGGAGGCGCGGAGGGTCTGCGACCCTCCGCAAAGTTTTGGTTTTACCCGAGCAGGCGCTGCCAATCGGCGCGCAGGGTGGCGGCGTCGGCGAGGCCGAGGCCACAGGCTTCGAGCGCGGCGGCGGTGGCGGAGACCAGGGCGGCGTTGTCCGGCGCGGTGCTGCCGTCGGGGAGGGTGAGGTTGTTTTCGAAGCCGATGCGGGCGTGGCCGCCGAGGAGCGCGGCGGCGGCGGCGCAGGCGGTTTCGAAGCGGCCGAAGGCGCAGGTCATCCAGTGCGCCGGGCGCGGCATCTCCGCGGCGAGGAAGGGCAGCAGGTCGGCGGGGGTGGAGGTCTGGCCGACGGTATAGCGCCCGAGGACGAAGAGCACCGGCGGGTCCTCCCACGGGATCAGGCCGTGGCGGCGCATCTCGTCGAGGCGGGCGTGTTCCTCCGGCGAGTAGAGGATGATCTGCGGCAGGATCTTCTCCCGCTTCAGCCAGGCGAGGAATTCGGCGAAGGGCGCCTCGTCGGCGGGGGTGGGC